>NZ_JBHFNQ010000164.1:0-67758 GCF_041929345.1 Floridaenema aerugineum BLCC-F46 | reverse complement strand
CAGGATGCCCACCCCACTACAAAGCTCTAACTTTTGTGGGGCAGGCAGGATGCCCACCCCACTACAAAGCTCTAACTTTTGTGGGGCAGGCAGGATGCCCACCCCACTACAAAGCTCTAACTCTTGTGGGGCAGGCAGGATGCCCACCCCACTACAAAGCTCTAACTCTTGTGGGGCGGGCATCTTGCCCGCCATAGTTTTCACTTTATTTATATCTACCTACTTAAACACTCACAAACAGTTGAGATTTAGCTGAATATTGCCAGGTAATTCCTTCAGGATCTTTAGTTTTAGACCATTGGGAAAAGTCAGATTGTGACTTTCTTTTACTGAGGGTACCAACGCTGACTTTTAAGCGTTCTGCTAAAGCTTTACCTGTTAACGATCTGGTTGTTTCAATCACCTTTAGATGGGAGTGAGATTTACCATTTTTTTCGACTACTGCAACGGAATTCCCATTATGAGAATGCTCAGTTTTTCCGTTTAAATGTACTAAACTCAGTTCTTTGGGAATGTGAGATTTGCCATTACCATTACCATTAGTAGTGATGAGTTCCAAATCTTTCATCTCTACAGAATTGTGAGGTTTACCATTGCCGTTGGGAGGAATTATTTCCAGGTGATAGGATTTGCCATTACCATTAGTTGATTCTACTGTTGGCTGTTGATTGTTATCTAAATTATTAGCCAACTGATCCATTTCTTCGTTACTAATTAGCAGCGGACGTAAACCATTTAATCCAGCAACAATAGCTGAACCATTGTTAACTAAAGTGGCGGCGAGTGGGGGAATTCCAAATAACACTGCTAACACTAAAGCACTCAAGTTTGGTACGGCGACAATGGCGGTATTTTGGTTAATTAATTCTAGTGCTTGGCGGGCGATCGCGATCGCTTCCGGCAAACCACGCAAATTATTTTCCATTAATACCACATCTGCCGTTTCTCTTGCCACATCAGAACCATCACCGAAAGAAACAGAAACATCTGCATAAGCAAGCGCCGGAGAATCATTAATTCCATCACCCACAAAAGCTACAGTTTTTCCTTCTTCATGTAATGCTTTAACAACCGCAACTTTGGTTTCAGGAAATGCTTCTGCATGAGTATTATTTGGCGCAATTCCTAACTCACTGGCAACTACTTTTGCTGTGCGTTTGTTATCGCCTGTTAAAATGTGAATATCCATGTCCGCAGCAGTGCGTAATGCTTTAATTACATCGCGACTTTCCGCACGTAAAGGATCGCGATAAGCAATTACGCCTTGCAATTCGCCATTGCTGGCGACGTAGATTAAAGAACAACTTCCTGATAAGAGATAGGGGTATTTTTCATGCAATATATCGATGCTAATTCCTTCTTTTTTCAGGAAAGTGTTACTGCCAACTAACACATTTTGTCCGTCAATTTCGGCGCGAATTCCTAAACCAATTTCGTAATGCCATTCCCCACGTTGTAAAATCCTTGCACCTTGATCTTCAGCATATTTGACGACAGCAACAGCGACAGGGTGAGTTATTCTTTGTTCGGCAGCTGCGGCGAGTTCTAAAACTTGCAAACGAGAGATTGATTCGCTGGCAGTTTCGACGTTAACAACTGTGGGTTCACCTTTAGTTAAAGTACCTGTTTTATCAAATACAACTGCATCCACAGTAGCTAATTTTTCCAATGCTCTACCGCTACGAATTAAGATACCTCTTCTTGCCGCATAAGTCAAGGCAGCTAAGACAGTTGTTGGTACAGAAACGCGAATTCCTGTAGCAAAGTCGATGGTTAAAATGGAAGCTGCACGAGCTAAATTTCCGGTTAAACCAAAGACAATTCCTGATAGTAATAGGGTGGGAATAACAGCTTGATCCGCAACTTTGGCGGCGTAATTTTCAATCCGGGTATCGTGAACAGGTGCATCCTGCATCACTTTAATAATTTGTCCGGCGCGAGTTTCAATGCCAATGTGTTCGGCGAGGATGTAAAGTTGTCCTTCTCGCACTAAAGTAGAGGTGTAAACTGTTTGTCCTTCGCTTCGCATTACAGGCATTGATTCGCCTGTGAGTTTTTGTTCGTCAATTAATGCTTTACCCCGCAAAATTCGTCCGTCTACTGGTATTTGATCGCCGGGATAAACGATGAGAATATCGCCTTTTTGGACATCGTGAATGGAAATTTCCTGCTTTTCGCCGTTGCGTTCTACCCAAACAAATTGCTTTAAGGAATCGAGCAAATCTAAGGTTTGTTTTTTGGAAGAACGTGCCGTTTGTTCTCTGATTGCTTCCCCAAGTTCAATCAAGATTAACATGATTGCTGGGTTAATAAATTGACCTTGCAATGTGGTAATTGCGATCGCAGAAAAGTCTAGAAAATCGATGTTTAATTTGCGTTCGTTCAGGATGCTTTCTAAGGCGCGTTGTGCTACTGGAATTGTGGCAAGTGCGATCGCACCTCCAGTCACGATCGGCGGAATTGGTACACCCATTGGTCCACTTAATAAAGCTAACACCGCAGTCGCTACAGGCAAACTTAAGTTAGACCAAGGGTTAGTTTCTTCTTCTGTTTCTATGATAGCAGAAGAACCAATTTTAATCAAAGTGCTGGGGTCATTCGCTAATTCAATTAAATGCACTAAATGAGCTTTTATTTCTGCTGGCGATAAATCAGATGCTTGGTAACAAATTGCTACCGATGCCGCATCTTTGTTAATCTTAATGTTAGTAATTCTGGGATCTGATTCGGCTAATTGAACCAGTTTTTGAGCGTAATCAACATCTTTAGCAACTAAGGGAATGCGAAAGCGAAGTCTTCCAAGAGTCTCATGCACTATGCTATAACTTAGCTCTTGGCGATCTGTTACCTTGCCATTTTCTTGGTTAGCTGAATCTTGAGTTTCTTCTGGCTTTTCTGACAGAAATTCCGACTCAATATATTTTAGTAATTCATGACTTACTCTGTCTGTAATCATGAATACTGGCAAGGACATTAACCCAGTTACTCCTAATGCTCTGGTAGCTAACATTCCGGCAATTAGAGAAAGGATCGATCGAGCAATCAGCGGATATTGTTGCGCCAGATCTCCCGATGCTAAAAGTTCCTGTAACTCTTGTTTCTGCTCTTTTTCAACTAACACTAATGGTTGAGTCGATCCAGACTGTTGAAGAATTTTAGAAATCTCTGGCATTGATACAATATCGCTGTCAAAGGTAGCAACTAAAGTTCTCGTTGCCGAGTTTGTTCTAACTTCGTAAATCCCCTCTTGTTTGCGGAGTTTTTGCGCTACTTTTTCCAAAGCTTTTACCTGACTACTGTCAGTTGCTTTTAGACGCACCCTACCGGGAACATTATGGACGATTTGCAGAGCGTTGTTAGTGTTTTGTGCAGTGAGATAGGTCATTTTTTCTCAGTTGTTATTCCTCCACCCTTTAAAGGATCAAAATTAAACTTCAGAAAATCTTAATGGCAGATTTTTATTTCTTTTGTAATCAAAGCCACTTTCTTAACCTTTTATTAAGCAAAATTGGGTTGATGAGAAACTAACCCCTAAAGAGGTTAGTGGGAAACAAAATATTTCCGGGAAAATTGAGATGAAAAAGGAGTAGCGATTCGCGAAAAATGCGCGATCGCTAAAGACAGATTTAGAGTCTGATTTCTCACTAAATCAAGGGACTTAGGAAAATCAGACTAACTATTTTTTTGTTCTGGATCGGAGGTATAATGCAGCTTAATAAAGCTATCAAAAGAGTACCAAGCTAACACATACCAAGGAACCGTTTCAAATTGCCATCCTTTTTGGAGTAACTGATAAATTGCCAACGTACCAAGTCCAACGGGTACCAAGAATCGCAAATCGACTACACCGCCGCTTGCTTGTCCAACTCTTTGGTTAAGGTCAGAAATAGCATTAGTTAAATCCTTTGCTACTCCCGACTTTCCCTCTACTATTGCTACATCAAAAATGTCTCCCAAAATGATGCCTAAATCCTGCAAAACAGCTTGGATATTGTCCACAGTTCCATCATTTTCAGCATGATAAATTACAATGCTGCCAGTGTTAATATTCGGACGAATATCAACAATCTGGGGATGTTCTTTCAGTGCATGGACAATCCGCGCCATTTCATCAGCATTGCGACGTTTTTGAGAAAGTTTTATCCTAGTTCGGCTGGGAGTACTACTAGCAATATGGGTGTGTTTCATTTCTTGTCATAAATCCAATTAAGCCTCTTTGAGACTTCAGTCACTAACAACAATTGGTTGTGGTTGGTTATTTGTAGAAGTTTTGTCATCTTCTGCGAGTTCTGCTTTAGCTTCTGCGATCAAATCTTCAAAAACTTCTCCCACTTCTGCAAAAGACTCTTTACCTTTTTCGTAAAGTTTAATTCCCTCTTTAATCACAGCCTTGGCTACAGGTTTACCTGCGCCAGCTACCACTGGAATTAAGACGGGTGCTAACAACAATGCGCCGATACCTACTACAGCACCGGGAACTCCACCACCAGAGATTACTTTATCCAATGCTAAACCCTTGAGTAGATCGTCCATTAGAGCCATCTCTGTACCTCCTTCAGGTAAAGAACAGGTTAAGAAAACCATTATTAAATACTAGAATACATACTTTAAATTTGCAATAATTCTTTTGACATAAGACTTAATTAAATGATTACAAACGCAATTAATTGTCAAAGAAGGTGTAACTTTAAGTTGTTGCGATCGGGTTAGTAGTCGATGAAAGTAGGATTTTTGGGAACTGGGTTAATGGGTAAGCCTTTGGTGCAAAGATTATTGTGTGCCAAAATACCTGTGGTTGTTTACAATCGCACTGCATCAAAGGTGGAGGAATTGAAAGCAGCGGGTGCTCAAGTGGTTGATTCGCCGGAAAGTGCGATCGCCAATTCCGATTGTACAATTTTAATGCTTACCAACGCTTCAGCCATTGAGCAAACTGTACTTTCTGAAAGTGCCAAAGCTGAACTGAAAGGACGAACGATTATTCAAATGGGAACCATTGCCCCGCAAGAAAGCCAAGAGATTGAAAAGCAAGTAATTGCGGCTGGAGGTGAGTATTTAGAAGCACCAGTTTTAGGCAGTATTCCCGAAGCCGAAGCTGGTAAATTAATCGTCATGGTAGGGGCGACTCCCGAACAATTTGCGAAATGGTCAAATCTCTTACAAAACTTTGGTTCCGAACCTCGTTTAATTGGTTCAGTAGGTACAGCAGCGGCAGTTAAATTAGCACTGAATCAATTAATTGCTTCCCTAACTACTGCCTTTGCTTTGAGTTTAAGTTTAGTCCAAAAACAAGGTGTAGAAGTAGAAACTTTCATGGAACTTTTACGCCAAAGTGCTTTATATGCACCAACTTTCGACAAGAAACTAAAGCGAATGTTGGAAAGAGATTTTACTAATCCCAATTTTCCGACCAAACATCTACTCAAAGATACAAATTTGTTCCTCAATCAAGCGCAGTCAAATAACTTAAATACTCACAGTTTGGAAGGCGTGCGACAAATTTTAGAAATTGCTCAAGAAATGGGACTTGCTGAGGCTGATTATTCGGCTTTATTTAATGCGGTGAATCCTTGAGTTTGGGGACTGGGGATTGGGTACTGGGGACTGGGTGGGAGTAATCTAAAACGGAGAGCCGTTTCCTGTTCCCTGTTCCCTAAAACGACGGCATCGATCGAGCAGTGAGTTCAGTTCCGCAGCGACTTGCCAAGGATTGCGACCTTTGAAAAGAGCGGCGATGACTGCTTCAGATGGATTTCTCCCAGTTTTTTTGACAGCTGCGATCGCAGTTTTGCCAGATAACCCTCGTCCAGCCACAAGCCAAGCTGCTAAAATGTGTCCTGTGCGACCAATGCCACCAGAGTAATGAACAACGACCTTCTCATGATTCTGGTTAGCAGCAGCCAAGAACGGTAAGATTTGCTGGATGAGCATTTCGGGGTCAGCAAAGTGAAAATCCTCGATCGGTGTCCAACAAACTCGATCGAGTCCAAAGCTCTGTCGGTAAATGTCGAGTAAATTGGCATAGCGCCTTAGTTGAGATTCAGGAAGCAAACAACAGACACGCTGAATACCTTGATTGTGCATAAATTCAATCCACTCGTTCACTTGCTCGTTGCTATATCCCGGTCGAGCAGAGCCAAACACGATGGTTTCATTCTCTGAGGCTGGAGCAAATTTATACATAAAGTATTCAAAGACCGATCTTAACTTTTAACTTTTTTATTAGGTGATTACGATTATTGGAAGTTATATCCCGTAGGGTGCGTCAGACACCACAATGCCTGGTAAATCACCATAATTTTCCGCCTAGTTACGCACCCTACAACTTTTAACTTTTTTAAGTAGGTGTAAATACTGGAGTTTAGACTATAGTCAAGCTCTCAACCCACTTCTTCCAGGCAATGTTTGATGCTTCTGTGACAACTGAACTCAAATCACATTTGTAAAAGGCGGAACACGATAGAAAATTAATTTCAAGAACGTAAGCCAAATTATCAGAGCAACAGAGATCTAAAACCCAAATTGGGTCAGGCTGCCATTGTTGTTGTGCCACCGCTTCGGCTACTCTTTGTACAACTTCAGGCATTCCAGATTGATAGTAAGGTTTTCCAAACTGCCGATATTGAGAAGCACATAAAATTTGTCCTTGGGCAATAATCACTCGCCACTCTGCTTCGATCGGTTTTTCTGGTGCAACAACTACCAATATGTTTGGATCTTCGAGATAGTGGCGCTTCATGAAACTGTCTAAGTCAGTCAATTCTTCAGGAGAATAAAGCCCACCTGCAAAAGGTTTAAGCGGACTGTTGGGACGGATAAACAAACGTTTGCTCTCAGAAAGGCTAAGGCGTAATTTAGGGTTGTCAACGGCGGAAGAAGACAACTCCGACAGGGGCAGAATATAACCCTCGGCATTCAACAACCAAGGTTTGAGATGAGGATAATAGTTTGTGCAACGGTAATTTTCAATAGTCCCAATAATTCCTGGTATCCAAGACAAATTGCGGCTTAGAATCTGTTGAGCAATATGGAGCGATCCATAGAAGATGATGCACTCTGTTTTGGGAAAGAAGCGTTGATAGTCTGTGATGCCTCTGGTGTAATCAATGATCTTGAAATTGTGTCCTTGCTTCTCGATCTCATTTGCAAGTGGAGCCATCGAACAGCCAAATACACCGTCCTCTAGAATCCAGTTAATCAATCCAGCTACCCCCGCCCAAGTGGTATGGCAGATGTATTCACTCTATATCAACATTGTAAGCATATCAAGTTATATCAGCGATTACTACTGAATCTTACCTCATTGAAAACTTGTTCTGCTATCAATTCTAATTCCGAAAAGGTAGGGGATACTAAGGTTTGGCTATTCCGAAACTGAGACATTTTATAGCTTCCATTCTCTAGGTTACAGATAGTAATGGTAGGTTGTTTGGGTGAACCAATAAAGAAAGTTCCACCGAGTCCCAAATAATCTACAATTTTCATACTATCCAGTTTTCTGTTCTAAAATCGCGCAGCATTTTGCTAGTTCCTTCATCGATCGCTTTTTGCACCAATTGGGAAATTAGTTCAATTATAGGTAAGTTAGGAAATGTAGGACTAATGGATGTTTCTGTGTATCCTCGATCGGAAAGTAAGTAAATTTTTAGTTGCTGATTTCGGTAAATCCAAAGTTCAGGAACACCCATCGCTTCGTAAGCATCCAAAGTAGTTTTAGAAGTAACATCCGCTTCTATTGCTAAGTCTGGAGGTGGATACTGTTTTAAATCCAAATTAGTACAGCCTTTCATTCTGTCAGCATTTTGAATATAAAAGCAAGTATCAGGTTCAATTCCAGCAATTTGCGGACGTTTCAGAGTTGTTGATCCAAAATCTTCCCAATTTCGCCCTTGGATATCCAGAATTGTTGTCAGAATGTAAGCAATAATGCGGTGAGGACGTTCATGCAAAGCTAATGGGGACATGATTTCTAGAGTTCCTTGAAAGTAAGTAACGCGACTGCTGCGTTTTTCTCCTAAGTCGATCAGAATTTGCTCGAAATCTTCCCAAGAAAGGTTAGGGATAGTTATGTGACTACCTGGAGTGAGTGCGATCGTTTTAATGGGAACAGTTACGCTCATTTTTTTGCCTTCGTTAGCCTCTTTGTAGGGTGCGAAGCGTGATAACGTAACGCACCATCATTTGTAGCGGTGCGTTACTCGCTAATAAGGACTGAAGTCCTCACAACAAACTTTTGATTCAGATTTCTATGTTAGCCAATCTTCACCGCCTGGTAACTCAGCTAAAATTACATCAATTTGATCTGGTAAATCTTCAGCTGCATACTTATAAGTCAAATCCAACATAGTTTTTGCTGTTGTAATAAGTTGAGATAAATCTAATTGTTCGGAAATTTGTTTGGCTTTTAGCTGACCATTGAAAATCTCTAAACTTGCTGGACGTATCGCTAATTTAATTGCTGCTTCTAAATAAGATTGCCATTCATCTGAGTTAATATAATAAGAAGTTTTATTATCTTTAAGGTTTAGTTTTTTAATTTGCACGATCGAATCAGATATGGAATTAGCCCAAGAATTAGTTAAACGTTGTTCAATTTGATTTTTTATCAAATGAATCATCAGCCTAATTAAAAAACTTTCAATATTCCGAATAATGGCTTGTTTACCCATTGCTTCTAATTCATCTATGAGCGTTAAAGCCTCTTCATACCTCCCCGCTAAAATACTGGCTCTTAAATCTAGTAGTTCTTGAACCATAATATTGCTCCTTAATCAATCCTGTTCAATTGTGTTTTCAACCAAATTCTAAATAACTTCATTGTGGCATTTCTGCCAATAACCTTGCTGCGTTCCAGATATTCAGGAATCGCCTCAGTAATCGGTAAATTAGGAAAGATTAAACTTTGATTTGATTGAATATATTTACCTGCTTGTAACAGATTAATTTCTAGCTTTTGTCCGTTATAACGCCAAAGTTCGGGAACTCTTAAATTTTGGTAAATTGCCAGTTTAGTTTTCGATGTAATATCAATTTCTATTGCTAAATCTGGCGGCGGATCTACCTTTAAATTTAACCGCTTTTTGCCTCTAATTGCTGCCTCATTTTGAATATAAAAACAATCATCTGGTTCTACTGCGGCAAGCATTTGTTCATTTTCAAAAGTTGTTGAACCTAAACTTCTAAACTCAATATCTATTTCTTCTAAAATTGCCTTAACTAAATCACCAATAATTACTTTATCATCTTCATGTTCTGGTAGAGGCACCATAATTTCTAACATTCCTTGACTATAAGCAATTCTAGAATTGCGACTTTCTCCTAAATTGGCTAATATTTCTTGAAATTGCTGCCAACTTACATTTTTTAATAGTAATTGTTGACCTGGAGAAACTACAATCTGCTGAAGTGCTACCTGCATAAAATTTCTCCTTATATTTTGATTGAAAGGGAACAGGAAACAGGCTATACGCACCTTAAGGGAATTGGTGGTGCGTTACGCTGCGCTAACGCACCCTACGGGAATTAGTCTTCTACTAATTGCCAGAAACGATCGGACTCTGATATCGCTTCAAAGTCGCGATCGCTTTTTGCTTCTTGGCGATATTTCGGGTTAATTCTAATCGCTTGTTCTAGGTTTTCAATGGCTGGTTTTACCTGTTCTTGGAGTGCAAAACAGGCGGCTTTGTTGTAATATGCTGGCGCATATTTTGGCTCAATTTGGGTTGCGCGATCGAAGCTTTCTATTGCTTCTTGATCTTTCTCCAATTTCAGCAACATTTCGCCTTTGTAATTCCACGCTTTGTGAGATTCGGGATTTAAGTCAATGGCTTTTTCAAAAGCCGAAATTGCGTCTTCGTACCTTTCCAAAACTCCCAAAGCTAAACCTTGATTTATCCAAGCTACGGCATCATCGGGTTGTAATGTGGTAGCTTGTTCAAAGGATTTAAAAGCTTCTTCGTGTTGTTGCAAGGTTCCTAAAGCGACTCCCCGATCGACCCAAGCTTCGTGATAATCTGGTTTAATTTCAATCGCTTTATCGTAAGCTGCGATCGCATCTTCATGGCGTTTCAACTTGCCTAAAACCATCCCTTTTTGTAACCAAGCTTTGTAATGATTTTCTTGCAGTTGGGTTACTTTATTAAAGATAGCTAATGCAGGTTCAAAGCGTTTCAATTCCTTCAATGCTAAACCGCGATGATACAAACTTTCGGTATCTTCAGGATTAATTTCCAACACTTTATCAAAGGAAGCGATCGCTTGTTCGTACTTCTTCAACTCCCAATAAGCTAAACCTTTCTGATACCAAGCTTGAGTGTTATCAGTTTTGTATTCAATGGCGCGATCGTATTTAGCAATAGCTTCGTGATATTCACCTTCTGCAAACAACACATTACCTTGATTCAAGTAATCATCGGGTGATAAGAACAAGTCAGGATGATTAGCTTTCAATTTTTGGATTTGTTCGTTTAAAGTTTGTAATTGGTGATGAGTTTCGGGGATTAGTGTTTGGGCGATCGCATCTGAAGAAGTATCAGCCAATCTTTGCAAAATATGTGCTTTTTGTGTTATGGCATCTGATTCAATTTCGCTCAATTTGTGCGACACAGAATGTTGTGATTCTCCCAAACTGTGAATTACCTGCTCTTTTCTCGCTTGAATTTCCGCTTGTAATTGAGATACAAAATTCGCCGCTTCCCTGGCTAATTCTTCCAGATGATTTTGGCTAGCTTCTTGTTGCTTTTGAACTTCCGTTTGCAGTTGCGCTAATTGATTTTTAACTGCTGCTTCTAATTTTTGTAAATTAGCTTGGCTAGCATTTTGTTGTTTTTGAATTTCCGCTTGTAACTGAGCGATTTGGTTTTTTATTTCGCCGTTTAACTGGGCTAAAACCTGTTGAGTTTCTGCTTGTTTGCTGGCAATTCCTGACTGTAACTTAGTTAACTGATTTTTCACTTCTGTATCTAAACCTTGCAGACTTTGCAAAGTTTGTTCCTTGCTGGCGGAAATTCCCGATCGCCAACCCTCCACCTGTGTAGTAAAGTCTTTTTCTAAAGCCTGTAACCTTTGCAAACTTTCACTCATTTTGCCAAGAATCTGAGATTTAGAACCATCCAATTCCTTGGTCATTTCAACACTTAATTTTTCCATTTTCTGCATAGTTGCATTATGCAGTTCCTTGGCTTTTTGTTCCGTATCAGATTGAATTGCCAAAAGTTGAGGAGAAAATTCTGCTTCTAATTGTTGTAGGGTTTGGAGAATGCGATCGCGTTGTCTTTCCGTATCCGAATGCAGCGCAGTTAACTTAATATCAAAATCTGTTTCCGCCTCTTTCAAATGTTGAATAGTCGTATCTTTTTGGGCTTTAACCTCTGTTTGCAATTGCGAAACCAACGGCACAAATTCAGCACTCAAATTTTGTAAATTCTGCGTCAATAAATCCCGTTGTTTCTGCACATCTGCCAGCAAGATATTCAACTGCGAACCAAAATCTGCTTTAGATTTTTCTAAATTATGAATTATCGCTTTACCTTGTTCCTCGGTATCCGCTTTCACTCTTTCTAAATGCGGAGTTAATTCCCCAGCTAATCTTTCCAAACTTTCAACAGCTGAATTTCTTTGGTGTTGTGCGTCCGATCGCAATTCCACCAAATGCACCTTAAACTCATTACTAACTTCTACCAAAGCTAATTGAGCATCTTTAAGTTGCGTTTCCAATTCCTTTAAAGCCTGTTTTTTCGACTGCGACAACTCCCCAGAAATTTGTGATACATCCTCGTAGCGATCGTCAATTTCTGCTTGAAAATCATCAACTTGTTCGTTCAACTTCTTTTGTAAATCTGCTGCAACTAACAGAATATTTTGCACTTCTTGACTAGCACTAGCGAGTTTCAATTCTAAATCTTTCAACCCACTAAGATGTTCTTTAACAACAACTCCCACCTCTCGCAAAACCGATCGCCGCAACAGGAAAATTGCCACCAAAGAAGCAGTCAAAAGTAACCCTAAAATAGCCAACAAAATATTAAATAACGTAGTCGTCCGACTGAAAGCAAGATTTGCCTGGGCTTGAACTTGTTGTTGAATGCGCCTTTCATCTCTCAAACGTCTGAGTTCTTGTCGTTCCAAATTGCTAATTGCTGGGCTTGTAGGTGCAGTAGTTTGGGCGCTAGCAAGACCAAGGGAAAACAGTAAAGTAGAAAGGACGACACTGCTTTGCAGTATCAAGGCGAGGACTTTTGGATTCTTGCGCTTCATCGGGACTCCCTTTGCCTATCGATCAGGTGTAATGCTCACTTTATTCTAGGATAAGGCAGAAGGAAAGAAAGACTAGATCCCCGACTTCTTCAAGAAGTCGGGGATCTAAGCGTTTTAATTACCGACCTTTGGGAGTACCATGTAATTTGGGATCTGGCATTGGTGGTTCTGGTTCTGCACTTAAACCTTCGGGATTAGCGATATATTCAAACTCGCCTCTACCGTCCATTGATTTACCTTTTGCCCAACGTCCTTCAGCACTTTGCGTACCATCAGAATGATTCCAAAATTGATAAGCAAATTCTCTTTTTTCCAATTCTAATGGGAAAGAACTCGGTTCTCCTCAACCACGTTTATTTGCAATTCGTTGAATGTTAACTCTACTTAATAAATAGCTTTTTAATTATTTCTACTCTTCATCCTCTAGTTATACAAAACTTAAGTTTTATTTATATCTATTTATATAGTCTGAATCCAGATCCCCGACTTCTTCAAGAAGTCGGGGATCTAAGAAAGTCCGTTGTGATGACTTCAGTCATCATTACTCATCGCGTCCGTGAACCTGTGCCGGAGGAGAAGTTGCTTCTACTGCCGTGAATGATTCGAGAATTTTGTAAGTATGAGTTGCGCCTTTAGGAACTACCCAAGAACTACCAGGTTCTAGCAAAATCATTTGTCCTTCAATGTGTAATTCTGCACAACCTTTGATAACATAACCGACAGTTTCATAATCTCTTTGTGCTTCTGGTTTAGCATCACTTGGTTGTTCATCTTCCCAAAGACGCATGGAAAGACTTTTTCCAGAAGCGAGATATTTTTGCCCCATTTCACCTTTAGGAGAATAGGCAGAATCTACTTTTTTAACACTTGTATCGGGCATAGTTTTTCCTTTGTTTGGTAGTTGCTCTTTTTGTCGGGATGGTGCGTTACGTTTCACTAACGCACCCTACAATTAACTATCGGGATGGTGCGTTACGTTTCACTAACGCACCCTACAATTAACTATCGGGATGGTGCGTTACGTTTCACTAACGCATCCTACAATTAACTATCGGGATGGTGCGTTACGTTTCACTAACGCATCCTACAATTAACTATCGGGATGGTGCGTTACGTTTCACTAACGCACCCTACAATTAACTACAATTAACTATCGGGATGGTGCGTTACGTTTCACTAACGCATCCTACAATTAACTATCGGGATGGTGCGTTACGTTTCACTAACGCACCCTACAATTAAGCTGTTGTGTAGTTGCTATCTAACCAGCAACGGGGGAGACTTTCACCGGATGGGAAAACTAATTCTTGTTTGTTGTAAGTAGTCGTATCTTGTTCTTCTTGTCCGGCTTGATTTTGTCCTTTGATCTCTTGTTGATTAGGATTAATCAGAGATTCAGTATCATTAATTTGAATCAGCGTACCAGTTTGTTTGCTTTTGAGAAACATATAACCTCCTAATTTGTTGTTTGCTAAATGACTTATTTACGGTTTTAAAACAACTTTGATGCAGTTATCTTTTTTGTGCTTAAAGATTTCGTAGCCTTTGGGTGCGTCTTCTATATTCATCTTGTGGGTAATCACAAAAGATGGGTCGATTTTGCCGTTTTGGATATGTTCCAATAAGGGTTTTAAGTAGCGATGAACATGAGTTTGTCCCATCTTGAAAGATAAGCCTTTGTTGAAGGCTGCACCCATCGGAATTTTGTCTAAAAAGCCGCCATAAACACCTGCTAAAGATACTCTTCCACCTTTACGACAAGCGACTATTACTTGCCTTAATGCGGTAGGTCTATCTGTTTCTAAACGTACTGCTTGTTTAGCTTTATCGTAGAGGGCATCTAGACCTGTTCCATGTGCTTCCATTCCTACGGCATCAAGACAAGCATCAGGCCCTCTTCCGCCTGTCATTTCTTTTAATGCTTCGCCTGCATCGACTTCTTCGTAATTAATGATTTCGGCTTTTCCTTGTTCTTTTGCCATTTGTAATCTTTCGGGAATTCGGTCGATCGCAATTACCCGATCGGCCCCCAACAAATAAGCACTTTTAATCGCAAATTGTCCCACAGGCCCACAACCCCAAACTGCTACAGTATCGCCTGGTTGAATTTGGCAATTTTCGGCTGCCATATAACCAGTTGGAAAGATATCTGTGAGGAATAAAACTTGGTCGTCTGTTAGTCCTTCAGGGATTTTAAATAATCCAACATCGGCAAAGGGAACGCGGGCATATTCTGCTTGTCCGCCTGCATATCCGCCGAATAAATGGGAGTAACCAAATAATCCCGATGGTGAATGACCCATCATTTTTTCAGCCATCCAAGCATTCGGGTTGGAATTGTCGCAAAGTGACCATAAATCGCGGTTACAAAAGAAGCAGTTGCCACAAGAAATGGTGAAGGGAACGACTACGCGATCGCCAATTTTCACATTCTTAACTTCGCTGCCTAAATCAACTACTTCTCCCATGAATTCATGACCCAAAATATCCCCTTTTTCCATTGTGGGAATGAAGCCATCATAAATGTGTAAATCTGAGCCACAAATTGCCGTTGAAGTAATTTTAATAATGGCATCACGGGGGTTAATAATTTTGGGATCGGGTACATTTTCCACCCGGACATCATTAGCACCATGCCAGCAAACTGCTTTCATTAATCTAAATCTCCTGAAATTAAATGACTAACAACTTTTGCTTAATTAATCACCGTCTAATTTGGGTATTTTCGTTCTCGAAGTATCCCTCTTGATTTCCCGTAATTGGTTTTGCAGTGTTACCAACGGAGTCTTGTACTTGATTGATAAACTTTTTCGTTTCTGGAGGTAGCGGTTCATTCAAATTCAGTTTTTCTACTATATTTTCCGTAGCGTTTTTCACTGTTTCTTTGACTGAATTAACGGGGCCTTTACCTGCATATTCTGGTGCAACTTGGTAATAGTCGCCTTCTGGAGTGATAGAACTTGATTGTGCTAACAGCGAGTTACCAGAATTAAAAAATTGACCCAAAAATAGCGTAATTGTGGCGAGTGAAACAACTACTAATTTGCGAAAATTAAGCTTTTTCATTGCTTCTTTTACTCCTAATTAATCAAGTTGCTGAAAGTTGACAGGTTGCCTGTTCCAATAGCGAACAAACTTCTTGATCTGTGGTTTGGGAAAAGTTGTTGTACCAATGTCCGATCGCCCAAAGTCTTTCGGGTAAAATTACACTTACTACTTCATCTACTTCTGCGCCAAACTCAGAAAAACTTTCTGTAGCAGCAACAGGAACTGCAACCACAATAGACTTTGGTTGATGAGGTTTGAGCGCCATTACAGCAACCCGCATTGTGGCACCAGTGGCTAAACCATCGTCTACTAAAATGATTGTGCGATCGCGAAAATTGGGTTCTGGTCGGTTTTTTCGGTAAATATTTTCCCGCCGTTTTAATTCTCTTTCTTCATGTTGCTTGACTAAATCGATCGCCTCTTGGGAAACATCAAACGACCTAATAATTTCTCGATCCAAGAAGCAGACACCGCCAGAAGCGATCGCACCCATCGCTAATTCTGTATGGCTAGGAACTCCCAATTTTCGCACTATAAATACGTCCAATGGTACATTTAAAGCTTTGGCTACTTCAAAAGCAACGGGAACCCCCCCACGAGGTAATGCTAATACCAAAACATCGGAATTATTAGCGTATTTTGTCAGTTTTTCGGCTAATAATTTACCTGCTTGTGTGCGATCGCGAAATGGTGTCATACTTTCCCCTCGCTAGCTTATTTCTTGATAGCGTGAGTCTCTTTGTTTTTTAATCCTTCTAACGAATGATCTAAGCGCAACTCACCTTGAGGTTCTTCCCGCAAATAGTTCGGCGTATCTTCACCAACTGACCCTTTAGCAACAGTTACACCGCCATCAACTAACCACAATGCACCCGTTACATAACTGGCTTCATCAGATGCCAAAAAAGCAAAAACATTGGCAACTTCTTCCGGTGTACCCCGTCGCGCCATTGGAGTTCCTTTAATTAAAGTTTGCTCCATTTTGGAATCCATTGGCCCCGTTTCTTTGTGTGTCCAAGCAGTATCAATTGCACCCGGGCAAACACAATTTGCTCGCACTCCATATTGAGCTTGTTCAACAGCAACTCCTTTCATAAAAGAGTGCATCCAGCCTTTTGTTCCGCCATAAGGAGCATTTTGAGCTAATCCATTAAACCCAGCTTCTGAACCTGTGGAAACGATATTTCCTTTGGTTCTTTGTAAGTGCGGTAAAGCGTATTTTGTCATCAAAAATGCGGAACGAAGATTCATTCTGATAGTGCGATCGAAATCTTCTACCGGATAACTTTGCATTTCCGCAGTTGTTAAGAAAACGCCAGCATTATTAATCAAAATGTGGAGATTTCCAAACTCAGTAATTGCGGCATGAACGCAAGCTTGAGCATGATTTTCTTCCGAAATATCACCAGTATAAGCTACAGCTTGACCACCATATTTTTTAATTGCAGCTACAACTTCTGCAACTGGATCGCTGGGTAATCCATTAACTACAACTTTTGCCCCTTCTTTAGCAAATTTGTGAGCAATAGCTTCGCCAATTCCTGTACCTGCACCCGTGATAATTGCCACTTTCCCTTCTAATCTTCTTTCCACTTTTTCACCTCCTGATTTTTCCAAAAAATCGGGACAAGAAACTAAATTTTCCCGTCCCGTAGGACAGGCATCTTGCCTGTCATGCCCAAATTAAACACCTACAGCAGGACTTGTTGAAGGTTTAGCTGCTGGTGCAATTTCTCCAGCAAAACGCGCTTTATAAAGGTCTGCTAAACGCCGTTCGTATTTGGCTAAATCTTCTTCAATTTCTAAGAACAAAGCTGTAGAAACTGGATCAGTTAATTGAGAACTCAGTTGATATGTATCCACAACTGCTGTTTGGATATCGCCTAAAGCAGTACGCAACATAAACAAATCGTCGCTACCTTGTAAGCCAGTTTTTATTTTGGCGTAAGTATCAGCAGCTTGTGCTGGTAAAGAGGGTTTTTCGCCTAGTGCATTTAGGCGTGCTTCGATCATTTGAATGTGGCTGGCTTTGTTAGCGATTATTTCTTGTAATAGCGATCGCAATTCCACATCAGAGCATTTTTCTGCATACTTTTGAAACTCTTCATGAGAATAACGCTCACCTGCAAGAGATGTATTCAAAGCTTTAGTAATGTCGCCTTTTGTAGAACCACCCCAAGCATCAGCAAGTTTCCACCATTCAGCAGTAATATCACTTTCATTAGGCAAGTCTACTTCCTGACCACCATAACCTAAACGGCTTAAAATTGCAGTGGTAAAAATTGCTAAATCTCCCGGTCTTCTAGAAGTAATTAAATTGCCATCAACCACCAAAGGTTCATCAATGTAATTAGCACCAGCGTTAATCATATCCTTGCGGATTGCGCGATAGCCAGTGGCATTTTTATCTTTGAGCAAATCGCCTTCAATTAATACTTGTGGCCCATGACAAACAGCAGCAATTAATTTTCCTTGTCTCATTGCTTCCTGCACAAATCTTACCGTATTTGGGTTAGTCCGCATTGTGTCAGGAGCCATTCCCCCAGGAATAATTACTGCATCGAATTCTTCAGGACGAGATTCGGTAGTAGTTGCGTCAGGTTTCTGGGAAACTTTGCCATTCTTTCCAACATAAGTGCTGTTCATCCGAGAACCGAGAACAACTACATCGAATCCCGCCATTTTTATCGCTTTATAAGGTACTTGAAACTCGGAATCTTCCACTCCAGTCTCAATGAGAATTGCTACTCTTTTATTAATGCTGTGACCGTTATGATGTGCCATTTTATTTCCTCAAAGTCTTGGTAAATTTTGTTCAATTTAACTTCCAGAAACTACTTGTGAACTGGGGTTAGCTGAAGGTAATAAATCCAAATAATCAGGCGAAAGATTAGCCCGAATATCTGCAAATTCCCCTGGTGTAACCGCAATATTTAAAACTGAGACAACAGCACGCGCATGAGTGGCGGCTGTAACTGGATCTACACTTTCTTTTTCGGCAACCTTTTGATAAAATTCTTGTAGAGAAAAGGCTTGCCCGTTCTCTCCTTCTCTACCGCGTAAATACTCCCCGATTTCTGCTGGTAATTGAGAAGCTAAATCTTTAGCCTCATCGCCGACAATACGTTCTTTAAGGGTTTCTAAAGTAGCACGAACAGCACGTTCTGCTTCTTCATGAGAACCAAGCTGGGCAATACTTTGAACGTGCTTAAAAAATTCATCACGTTGCATGGTATCCTCTGATATTTTTTATCTCAACAAAAGTTGCGATCGCTCATCGGATCTCTTACTAGGTTATGTATTTTCGCCCTGAGTTCTCGTCAATCAAAAGAGATAGATCGGTTTCGCTCTAAAGTCAGACATAATATTTGTTGTAAGAAACTAACCTAGTAAAGATATAAGGAGCGTGTATTATGGCTGACAAAACAGATAAGAACCTAAACAATAACGAAGGGGTAATTTCCAATCTACCGCAAGAAATTACTGAGTCTTACGGAACTGGAATTAAGCCAGAGCCAGGATACAATATTGGCACGCGCAGACTGCGGGATGAGGAGAAACAGTACACTTCGACTAGTCCCGAATTAAGTGGCGGTGACGTGGATGCTGCTTGGGAACTAGCTAATTCTGATGGCGAAGAAGCTGTAGGTGGAACTGTCGCCACTCCCGATCAGAGTATTGTTGAGGAATTGGGTGCTGCTGTTGGTTTGGAAATGGACGATCGCGCTTTCCTCCGCACTACTGAAATCTTAGAACAACGGGACGATCGCCGCTGGGAATTAGACCCAACTTCTTCTGAAGATTATCAAGAACGCCGAGAATAAACACAGCAAAATTACTAGGGTGCGTTAACGCAGTGTAACTCACCAAATTATGTTAGTAATGTTCTAAAACAAACTCAACAGATGAACACGGATGAACACAGATGTTCAAAAAAATTATTTAATCTATTTTAAATTCTCCAGCAACGTACATTTGAGGAAATTGTTCAGTTATTAAATAATTCTCTTGGCAGTCAACGGAGTTACCGTTTACCCAAGCTGCTTTTGCTTCCATTCCATGTAATTGAATCTTCACGGTTTGGTAAGGAAAAGCATATTCTCCTTGTTGTTCCCAAAAGATTTCTATTCCGTCTTCAAATCTTACCATACGGAATTTATCTAGGCGCGATTTTCCATAACCCATCGGAGAATGTGAATAAAGCTTCAAAACTATTTTCATAAAAGACTAAATAACTGCCAAGAGAATGCCAACCTAAATACAAGGGAATACACAAATACATGGGGTCCGAGCCGGGTGCATACATTCCCGCAGCGTCGTAATTCCACATCCGAAAAGTTTTTGGTCGATCGGTAATTTCGCCTTTTTCAGTTGTCTCTTTGGCAACTTTTTTGAATATTCACTAATTTATTGTTGAGTGCTATCAATCTTAGGGAGGATTTCTGCATTACATCGAGTTTTTTGTACTATTTGTATTCCAGTTGACAGATTATTTAAGGTTACTTTCATTCCTTTGGTAGAAGTATGATGTTTAATTTTTAGATTAATATTAAATTCCTTTGTTTATAGATATAAATTATGCCAAATTCAATAGAATTCAAGTTATTTGCTCCTAATAATAAGAAAGCGTCTTTGATTGGTTCTTTTAATAGTTGGCAAGAAGCGCCAATGATTAAGAGTGAGGATGGTTATTTTCGGACTTCTGTAGAGTTGGAAGATGGTATTTATCAGTATAAGTTTCGTGTCCAAAGTAATGAATGGGAAGAAGTAGTAGATCCCTACGCTACAGAAATAGATCCTCATACTTCTGGCGCTGTAGTGCGAGTCAAAGATGGCAATAGAATTCTTGATACTTATGTTTGGCAAAATGACGATAAACCACTCCCTGACAATCAGGAATTAGTAATGTATGAATTGCACGTTGCTGATTTTTCTGGCAGTAATGCGAACTCGGAAAAAAGAGAGGTATTAAAGCGAGTAGTTGATAAGTTGGATTACTTGAAAGAGTTAGGAATTAATGCTATTGAATTGATGCCATTAAATGAACATCCGGGAAAATATAATTGGGGTTATTTAGTAAGTAATTTTTTTGCTTTAGAAAACAGTTATGGTTTCCCGGAGGATTTTAAACGGTTAGTTGATGAGTGTCATGCTAGGGGAATTCGCGTCATACTTGATGGGATTTATAATCATTCTGCGTCAGAATGTCCTTTGCTGAAGATCGATCGCACCTACTGGTACTATGCCACAAAAAAAGAACACAAAAAAGAAACTGATTATTGGGGGCCAGAATTTAATTATGAATACTACGATGAAAAGTTAGATATTCGTCCTGCTTGGAAATTTATTGGCGATGTCGTGCGGTTTTGGATTCAAGAATATCACATTGATGGTATTCGCTTTGATGCTGTTTCTCAACTTGCTAGTCTTGATATTGAAAAACCGAATTTTAATTTTATTAATTGGATTACTGACGAAGCTAAAAAAGCAGCAGGAAATAAACCTTTTTACAACATTGCTGAGTGCATTCCCGAACAACCAAGTGTCGTTGCTTCTCAGGGGCCAATGGACGGCTTATGGCACGAAAGTTTTCGGATGTTTATCACAGAAACTATCTGCAATGATGTCTTTGATTTAGACAAATTGCAAGAAGTTTTAGAACCAAAACAGCAGAATTACCCAACTACTAATAAGTTGGTAAATTATTTAGCAAGTCACGACCAAGAAAGGCTTTTAGGTAAACTTGGTAATGCTGGAATTTCTGAGGCAGCTGCTTTTAAAAGAGCGAAATTAGCAGCAGTTTTATTAATGACAGCAGTGGGAGTCCCAATGATTTGGATGGGTGAGGAATTTGGCGAGAGTAAACGCAAATCTAAATCCACTGAGCAAGCAAGTCCTATTAGATGGAATTTGTTAGATAATCAACTCAATCATGATTTGTTTGAGTATTATAAAAAGTTGATTACCTTGCGAAAACAAAATCCCGCACTCCATAGTGAGAATGTGGATTTATTCCATCAAGATTCAGAGAATAAAGTATTAGCTTATCAGCGTTGGAATGAAGAAGGATCGCGAGTAGTTGTAGTTGCTAACTTTTCTGAACAAGATTTAGCCCAATACAAAATTAATCAATTTCCTGAGCATAACAATTGGTATGATTGGTTAGCTGGTAATGATGTAAAAGCAAAGGATAATCAGCTAATAGTTGATTTGGGCGAACATGAAGCTAAAGTTTTTGTTTCTAAGTAGTGAATCAGACTTCAGTTGCTAACTTAATAAGTAGTCTTATCAGAAATTGTACTGAAAATATTTAACATTCTTCGTAGAGACGTTGTATACAACGTCTCTACAAAAGTTTCAGTAACCCACAATTAATTTAAGAAAGACGAGTTACGGTTTGATTTAAGCGAGGTCTACCAAAACGTTCCCAAGCACTTCCACCACGCAAAAATAGTTCCATCCAGCGAATAGTTTCTCCGGTTGATGTTTCCCATCCCGAACTTCCGGGCGAAAATGCTAAAGTACCTTCGGGGACGCGAAAACTGCCATCGGAATATATGGCATCGCTGACGACATCTCCGACTCGAATTACTACTTTTTGTTCTGGTTTTAGGTTTATTGTGTGTGCCGGAATGGTGGTTTTGATGTTACCATAGCCATCAATCCAAGCTACGCGATCGATTGGTGCGTCGGGGATTTGTTCGGGATGTAATTGTTCTCCTAAAAGGCTGAGATCTCCTTTGGCGATCGCACCTACAGCAGCGGGAAATACGTCACGCGATCGAAACTGCGAACCCCCCCTAGAAACTTTGATTGTATGCAAAACTTGGGCATGATTCTTAATAAAAGAAAGGGTGTATCCGGCAAAAACTCCAACAACTTTCACATCATTCGGTAACAAAGCATAAGTTAACCCTTCCCCCTCGTTATTTTGCCTAGCTTCTGGATTATCTTGTCGCGGAGCACAGTTATGATAAATCAAGCGATTTTTTGGCCCTTTATTTAAACCCAATTGCGCCACCCAAAACCCCGTTGCTAAAGTACTAAAAGGCGGTACTGAAAGACAGTGAATCTGCGCTTCCGGTATTTCTGCTATCAGACGTTGAATTACTTCTGCAAAAGCTGGATCGCCATTCCCGTAATCTGCAATTAAATTGAGCAACATACTGTTTACCCCTAACATTATTACTTTAAATATATCTACTATATTTTAGCCATTGCATAAATATTTAAAGTGTTACAATATTAACAGGCAAATAATCTTTTCATAACTATTCTTTAACTAATGAAGGTTATATATGACTTGCATTGATTACTTTTATCTGCTTTTGGCACGTCGCGAATATAGCACTCGTGAGTTAGAAAAAAAAGGCAAAGAAAAAGGCTTTGAAGAAGGGGAAATCGTCGAGGCTATTAATCATTTACAAGAACTTGGTTATCAATCAGACGCTCGTTTGGTCGAAAGTTTAATTTCTTCATCTCAAGGAAAATACGGCAAGTCTATGATCAAACGTAAGTGTTTTGAAAAAGGCATTTCTAGCGATTTATTTGAGGAAGTTTGGTCAGCACAAGAAGAAAATGAGGAAACAGACGATTTAGCTGATTTAAAAGCGAAGATAATGCGGAAATATCATATTACAGACTTTGGCAATATTGACCCAAAAACTAAGAGTAAACTAGTTAATTATCTTCAGTATCGCGGGTTTAATGCTTGGCAAACTTTAGCGCAGTGGCAAAAAGAAGAAGATGAATGAAATCTACAGATCCCCGACTTCTTGAAGAAGTCGGGGATCTCGCTTAAACTCCATAGATCCCCGACTTCTTGAAGAAGTCGGGGATCTCGCTTAAACTATCTGCTATTTGCTTCTACAGGAACTCTTAAATCAGAGGATAGTTTGCCATCTGGGGAAATTTGTTCACCTTCGATGAAGGAACGCAACATCCATGCCATTTCCTCATGTTGTTCCATTAATCCTGTCAGGAAATCAGCTGTTCCTTGATCGTGGAAATTTTCCGCACATTGGTCTACGTGATCGCGCAAATTGCGGATAACTGATTCATGATCTGATACTAAATTTTCTACCATGCCATAAGCATTAGGTAGAGTTCCCGCATCTTCTTTAAGAGAAGCGTTTTCCAGAAAGCCTTTAGCTGTACCAATAGGATAGCCACCTAAAGCACGAACTCGTTCTGCGAGTGCATCAATGTTAGCTGTCAAAGCTGTGTATTGTTCTTCCCACAATGTATGTAGAGAACGGAATTGTGGGCCAACTACATCCCAGTGATATTTTTTGGTTTTGATTAACAGTAAATAAGCATCTGATAGGTCACGATTTAATAAATCGATGACTCCTTGACGTTGTTCTTGTGATAATCCTATGTTCAATGGGCGCATAATTTTGTTGTTTTCCTACACTGTTTCCTAAATATTTATTGCAACAAATTTAGGTGGAGGGTCGCATCAACCAAATGGGAGAGAAAATGTATTTGATCTATCAGTATTTAGAACGATTAATATAACTTATTGAGTTGAGAGGGCTACATTTTTATGCCTTTTAGTGGATGCAGTTACATTTTATAAGTGGCACAGTTAATTAATTTAGCTATTTGTTCAAATCTCGAATGGTTTAACTTCGCTTTCGTGCCATTGCTGTTGATACCTCTCAACAACAAAGGGACGAATTACAAATTTAGGGGGAGTTCCCGATCGCACATCCACCCGCAAAAAAGAATAAGGTCTATGTTTATGATAACCTTGACCACTACGACCGACAAAAAGTAGCGATCGCGCCACAGTCCGAATATCTTTTCCTAACTGTTCAGTTATTTCTAAACCTGACTCTCTTTGCCGACGTAAACTATAACCACTTCCGCCACAAATAATCCAATTAATATGGGAATCACCATGTCCCGTATTACCCGTGCGGAGATATTCTAAACAGTGAGCATGACCTGTCAAAACTAAATCTACCAAAGGTCGATCGCCAGCTAAATTACCCACCGCTTTTGCTACTTCATCTAACACCTCACGCAAGCGATCGCGCACTGCTAAAGTTTGGGATTGATACCACTTTGTTGCTTCAGTCACATAAGGAGGATGATGCAAATAAATTACTCTTCCTCGCACTGAATCTGTATGCCAAGATTCAATTAATCTTTGTTGTAACCAGTTTAATTGTTCCCAATCAACGGTAACTTCTCCGGTGGCATTTAAATGTTTATCTACATCATTTTCAATTTCCTCTAATTGCTCTAGTTTAGTGCGTAAATCATCCAACTGTTCAGCTTCTTCTGGGCGATCGGGATTCAGAGAATCCATAGTTCGCAAAATTTCTTGCTGTTCTCGCCTTGCATCAGCACGCCGTTTTTCTAATATCCGGCGATTTGCGTCTCCCTCAGCATCTTCAGATAAAGGTAAAGGGGTATTGAAAGTATTAGAATCCAAAGCAAAGAAATCAATATCTCCTGAACGGAAAGTATAATAACGGTTGGGTAATCGAGTGAATTCTTTAGGTTGATAACGCAAACACCGACCATTATTGATATTGGCGTTGTAATAGCGATCGAGGTGTTCCTCTAACTGTTGTTTATTATTAATATTTAACAAATAATCTAAAAAAGCTTTGGCGTAAGCTTCTCCTTGAAATGAACCATGCCAACCAGCATCAAAATCGATTTGAGAACGGAAAAGACGACGCAAGGGTAATGCAGTTTGCGCTAATAATCCATAAAGAAATGGCAAATCATAATAATCGTGATTTCCCGGTACGGGCAGAAACGGCTGATTAAATAGCATTCGATCGTATTTAATATTTTTCGGGTTTTCCCCATTCACTAAAAATTCCCGATATGGTTCTATAAAATTTTTGTGATAGTATTCCCTAGAACCAACTAAATAAACTACATCACCTGTATGAACCACAAATCGACAATCATTTCGATGTAGTAACATTTGTTCGGCAATTTGGCGTTGCGGGTGATGCGATCGATGGGCACCAGAACCACTATCTCCCACTACTAAAAAAGAGAATTCTGGCCGATCTTCTTGACCATCATCTATTACTAACTGGGTTTGATCGATTCCCCGTTTCACAATTATTGGTTCTTGCCATCGGACTCTTTGTTTCATTTTTTGGATTTTCATCCAAACGGGAGGATCTGATACAAATTCCATAATTGTTATCTAGATAACTTTAATTTACTTTGCGATTAACACAGTTATTAGCTTAAAACTTTTGTGTTTCCTGGTACAGATCCTAGAGAAAGAGGGCCGGGGGAACTTTTGGGACTCTTGGGACTCTTGGGACTCTTGGGACTCTTGGGACTCTTGGGACTCTTGGGACTCTTGGGACTCTTGGGGAAAAATCTGACAGAGGCAGAACATCTAAATGTAGGGGTAATTCATGAATTACCCCTACATTTAGATGTTCTGTGTCAGTCCTGTTCCACTTAAATGATTTTCTCCTCCGAACATGAATTAGCCCTGCCCATCTCCCTACCTCCCCATCTCTCCTCTGTTGTGTGATTTACAATACGTTCCAACCAAAAATTAGTTTGGGTTGTTGAGAAAAGTTAACTCTTGAGGTAGAAGTAGAGGCGGTGTTTAGGGGCTATTTTGCTTAACAGTAAAGAATTTCACGCTTGTTACTCAAGGGTATTTTGGCTTTGTCGGTCAATAGCCTCTTGGGTTAACTTTGTCCTATTGATGTTTTTACCAGCTGTTAAGTGTGAATCAGATTCCTGAACGTTTCTTCCATTCTGTTAAAACCTTACAGTTTCGTCCCCAGCGGATAGTGGTTTTACGTGCTTTGGTAGGACTGGGTGATTTTCTTTGCGCTGTCCCGACCTGGCGATCGCTACGTGCTGCGTTTCCAGAGGCGAAAATTATCCTGATTGGATCGTCGCAGATTAAACCATTGTTCGATCGCTTCCGTCATTATCTCGATGAACTCTGGGAATTTCCCGGTTTTCCGGGATTACCGGAGTTAACACCCCAACTCGAACAAATTCCCCTGTTTTTGCAATATGTCCAAAGTCAGAAGTTTGACTTGGCAATGCAAATGCACGGTAGCGGTACAGTCACTAATCCCCTGATTAAACTGTTTGCTGCCCGTGTCTGTGCGGGGTTTTTCGCACCTGGGGAATATTGCCCAGAAGAAAGTTCTTTTTTGCCTTACCTCGCCCATGAATCAGAAGTGCGGCGTTATTTAAGGCTTTTAGAATATATCGGGGTGCCTTCCCAAGGAGAGGAGTTGGAGTTTCCCTTGTTGGAGGAAGACAGACAAGCACTGCGAGAAATTCCCGAAGCGCAAGAATTACGGGAAGGCGAATTTGTTTGCATTCATCCGGGTGCGAGTACACCGCTACGTTGTTGGTCGCCCGCTGGTTTTGCACAGGTGGCAGATGAGTTGGCGAGTTTAGGTTTACGAGTGGTACTCACAGGTTCGCAGCACGAAATCGAGTTAACTAAATCAGTAGCCGCTAAGATGCAAGCTGATAGTTTGAATTTAGCAGGTCGCACTAATTTGGGTGCTTTGGCAACTTTGTTAACCCGCGCCCGGTTGGTGGTTTGCAATGATACTGGAGTTTCTCATTTAGCAGCGGCTTTAAAAGTTCCTAGTGTGGTGGTGTTTACGATCTCAGATCCCGATCGCTGGGCACCATTAAATGATGTTCTCCATCGCGCCATTTACGATACTTCAGGAATTTCCCCAGAGATGGTAATTGCTCAAGCTTTTGATTTAGTTATGGAAGGAAAGGAAGAGGAGGGAATTTCGCTGAAAAATCTCCAATCTAAAATTTAATTCCTGTCTCGCCAAAGGAGATGCCAATGTTACCAATTGAATGGCAAAATGCCCGCCGGATTCTGGTAATTCGCTTAGATAATATCGGTGATGTGGTAATGCTTAGTCCGGCTTTAAGGATTTTGCATTCTCATTTACCAAATGCGTCAATTACTTTAATGGCATCTCCCGCTGGCAGTCAAGTTGCGCCTTTATTACCTGGGGTCGATCGGGTAATTGTCCAGCGAGTTGTTTGGCAAGATGCTAGTTGGGTGATGCCTTTAGCTCCCGCTAGGGAAGAAAGTTTAATTGCCAAAATTGAGGCGGAAAATTTCGATGCGGCGCTAATTTTTACGAGTTTTTCTCAGTCACCTTATCCGCCAGCATATATTTGTTATTTGGCTGGAATTCCGTTAAGAATTGGTCAATCAAAAGAGTTTGGCGGTAGTGTGCTTTCTCAATGGGTGAAACCGTTACCAGATGGTTGTCATCAAGTCGATCGCAATTTATTCCTGTTAGAATCTGCTGGTTTCATACCTGAAGGTCGTCATTTGGAATTAGCTGTAACTGAGGAAATGCAAAAGAATGGCGATCGCTTACTATTAAATGTAGATCTTACCCCAAATCAGCCTTTTATTATTTTAGCTCCCGGTGCTAGTTGTGCGGCTCGTCGCTATGATATCCAGCGTTTTGCTACTGTCGCGTCAATGTTGGCAGCGGAAAGTAAGTTAAAGGTTGTGGTGGTGGGAAGCGATCGAGAAACTGATTTATTCAAACCTATTTTGAACAATCGAAACATAGTTTCTTTAGTCGGAAAAACTTCGATTCCAGAACTAGCAGCAATTGTTAAACGTAGTAGTTTAGTAATAGCTAATAATTCGGGAACAATGCACATTGCTGATGCTTTCTTAAAACCAATGGTAGTTTTATATTCCGGGACTGAATTAGAAAGTCAATGGCAACCAAGAAATGCCCCAACTAAGCTTTTACGCCGTTTTACAGAATGTTCTCCTTGTTATGGATTTGAATGTCCTTATCAAATGGAATGTTTGGATATTTCGCCTGATGAAGTTGTTAGGGAAGCGGTGAAATTGTTGGAAGAATCTTTTGGGATGGTGCGTTACGCTATTGCTAACGCACCCTACGAATAGAGTTGGAAGAATCTTTTGGGATGGTGCGTTACGCTATTGCTAACGCACCCTACGAATAGGGTAATTAAGGGGGTGAATTACTTGAAGACAGTAACTAAACAGTTTCAACGGATTGCGAATATTTTAAGTGAGAGAGTTGCCGAACTTTTGTGTGCTTCGGTGTTAGTGGTGGATGGGGGGGGAGATGCGATCGCGCAAACTCCCAGTCACACACTTTATTCCCAATTTACCACAGTAAATCCTTCAATCCGCATCCCCATTAAAATTGCTAATGATACAGGTGAAGTAATCATTGCCAAAACCGAAGAAGGCGAAAACATTTCTCCACGATTAGCACAAATGCTGGTAGAAATGATCGTCAATCAAACAGTAGCAGTCGGTCAATTACCTGCTCAATATGAGCTAAAAAATAAGTTTATTCACGACCTACTTAGCGGCGCAATTATTAACGAAACAGACATTTTACGCCAAGGTCAAATATTAGGAATGGACTTCACCCGACCCCGTGCCGTAATTTTAATTGATGCCGCCGATTATATTTTACCTTCTATTAGCAATCAGGAAATTAATGATAAATGGATTTGGCAAAGAGCGCAACATATTATTAACAGTATTGTCAGTTTTTTCCATCTTCCCAATGATACCATTTGCGCTTATATTGGTAATGGCGAAGTAGCAGTTTTAAAAGCCAGCAGTACCCAAGATTTAGTACTTTGGGCAAATTCCGAAGACGAGTTAAATCCTTCTTGGGCAAATCTAACAGCCTTAAAAAGGGCAGGTTCAGCTTTAATGTCAAGATTAAAATCCGATACAAAAACAGCAATTAGTATTGGGATTGGTCGCCATCATCCGGGAATTCAAGGATTAGCTAAATCTTATCAAGATGCCTGTGCAGCACTTTCCCTGGGGCGGCGGTTTCATGGCAAAAACAAAGTGCATTGTTTAGATGAATTGGGAATAGCAGCTTTTATCGGAATTGCTGATGAAAATACTAAAATTGATTTGGCAAGGCATTTACTTAGTCCTTTAGAGCAAGAGACTGAATTAATCAAAACTTTAGATGCTTTTTTCTTAGAAAATTGTTGTCCTTCCTCCACAGCGAAGCGACTTTGTATTCATCGTAATACCCTGAGTTATCGCTTAGAAAAAATAACTTCTTTAACCGGACTCGACCCCCGAAAATTTGATGAAGCAATGCAAATTCGTCTAGCTTTGTTATTAGGATGTTTGGGAGAGAGTCCTGAACAAATGTGCAAAGGCACAATGGCAAAAGCATCTTGAAGCAGAATGGCAAAAATTTGGCATCAAAGAGGCGATTGTTACAGAACTTTTCCGGTAAAAGAGGTACAAAGAAACCGGGTTTCTTCAACTCAGATCTTGCACAACTAGGAAGTTCTACCTCCTTTCACCTCGTTCCCTGGTTCAACCAGGGAACGAGGATACGAGGCTCTGCCTCTTAACTTCTGCGAAACCGGGTTTCTGGGTTGTCATCAAAAGTTAAAAAAGATTTATTTATGTAAAAAAATTTTTTGCCAACCCTGAGTGAAGCGCAGACTGAGTGAGTATATATTAAGCCTACTAATAAAAGTTACCACTCACTAGTTTTATTCATTCGGCATTATGACAACATACCTCCCACAAAATGACCCCGAACCCCAAAAACGCCTTGATTGGTTGCAGCGCAATCGTGCAGAGTATGAATTTGACTTAAATTATTTATCTCCCCTGTCGCTACTCAAGAATTTGCCCCAGAGAGAAAACTTTTCTAGCAAATATATCTCCGAACGGCTATTAGCTTCATCCGAACTTCCCGCAAATACCTTGGCAGTGCGATTGCGATCGCTCTGGGACCCCTTGGATGAACTGCAAGACTACGAAGACTTTTTCCCAGTCCTACCCAAACCGAAAACGCTCAAGACCTACCAAACTGACGATTCGTTCTGCGAACAGAGGTTGTGCGGAGTCAATCCAATGGTGTTACGCAGTATCAACGAAATTTCGCCGAAAACTTTGGAAAGCTTGCAAACCAAGTTTGGGTCATCGTTGAATTTACGGCAAGAACTGGATAAGGGCAATATGTATGTAGCTGATTACACAAAGCTTTCTTTTGTGCAAGGAGGCACTTACGAACGGGGTAAGAGTTATCTGCCGAAGCCAAAGGCATTATTTTGCTGGCGAAGTTCTGGTTATAGCGATCGCGGTCAACTCGTACCCGTAGGCATCCAGCTTACCCTGGAAAATGGCAAAACTACCAATATCATTACCCCTTTAGATAACCCTTTAACTTGGTTTAAAGCCAAGATTTGCGTTCAAATTGCTGATGGAAATCACCATGAAATGAGCAGCCATCTGTGCCGCACTCACTTGGTTATGGAACCATTTGCTGTTGCTACTGCTAGACAATTAGCGTCAAATCATCCCTTGGGTTTACTGTTAAGACCTCACTTCCAATTTATGCTGGCTAATAATGATTTAGCTCGTAAACGCTTGATTAACAGAGGTGGCTATGTTGATGATTTGCTAGGGGGAACTTTACAAGAGTCGCTGCAAATTGTGAAAAATTCTTATGAAGAATGGAGTTTTGATGGGTCTGCCTTCCCGACGGAAATCAAAAATCGCGGGATGGACGATCCGAAAAGATTGCCGCATTATCCCTATCGAGATGATGGGATGTTGGTGTGGAATGCGCTGAAAAAATTCGTTTCTAATTATCTGAAAATTTACTACAAAACGCCGCAAGATATTAGCAACGATCGGGAATTACAAGCTTGGGCGCAGGAATTGGCATCGCCCCAAGGTGGGAAGATCAAGGGTATGCGCGATCGCATCGAAACCGTAGATCAATTAATAGATATTGTCACCACAATTATTTTTACTTGTGGCCCCCAACACGCAGCCGTGAACTTCCCCCAATACGAATACATGGCTTTCGTTCCTAATATGCCTCTCGCTGCCTATCAACAACTTACAGAAGATCTTTCCATTGCCGACGAAAAAAGTTTGATGTCTTTTCTTCCACCACCGAAGCAAGCGGCTGACCAACTAACAATATTATATATCCTTTCTGCTTACCGCTATGACAGATTGGGTTACTATGATAATGATTTTTCAGACCCTAAAGCCCAGGCTGTTGTCGAGCAATTTAAGCAGGATTTGAACGCAGTGGAGCGACAGATAGACCTCAACAATAAGAGTCGTTTAGTGCCGTACATCTACCTCAAACCTTACCTAATTCCTAACAGCATCAGCATTTGATAAGTAGGTGCAAATAAATAAAGTGAAAATAGTCATCTATCAATGGGGCGGGCAAGATGCCCACCCCACAAGATTTTCAACTTTCTTGTGGGGTGGGCATCTTGCCCGCCTTTATTTTACTTTATTTAGCTCTACCTACTTAATAGGAGATTGTAGATTATCATTATTATCAGAATATAGCTTTGATAATGATGGTAATCTAGAATCTAAAATTAAATCATAAGCAACGAATTAACAATGGGAATACTAAAAATCAGGGAATTTCATCATGGCAGATGGGCAAAAACCAAACAAACCGCTTTTTTCGCAGCATTATCTTAATAATCGGCTGAAGGAATGCTCGGAATGGCAAATAAATGTATCTGCGGATTTTCAAAAGTTACAAAGTCTTTATATTTCTAAAAAATCTTTGTTGCCAACGCTGAGTGAAGCACAAACAGAGGATATATTTATTAAACCTGCTTTAGATCTTTTGGGATTTAGTCATATTCCCCAGGTGATGACTCGCGGTAAAGGTAGGGCAGAAAGACCGGATTATGCTTTATTTAATAATGAAAACGATCGCGATACTGCCTATCCTTTACAAAGTAATGAAACAGCATTTTATGCGCGGGTAAGTGCGATCGCAGAAGCTAAATACTGGGAACGTCCCTTAAGCAAAGTTTCCAAAAATGATAACCGCGATATTTATAAAAATGAAAACCCATCTTTTCAAATCACCAACTATCTCACGGGTACTGGGGTAGATTGGGGAATTTTAACCAATGGGAGAGAGTGGCGACTATATTATCGACAAGCTTCTTCCACAGCGACGGAGTTTTATCAAGTGGATTTGGTGGAACTTTTGGAAGCGGAAGATTTAGATCAATTTAAATATTTTTGGTTATTCTTTCGCCAAGAAGCATTTGTTAAAGATTCCCAAGGACGCAATTTTTTAGAACGAGTGCGAGAGGGTAGCACTACTTATGCAACGCGAGTTGGGAATGAGTTAAAAGCGTTGGTGTTCGATCGCCTTTTTCCCGATTTAGCAGGTGGTTTTGTGGCGGATGCTACCCGACGGGGAAAACAGGTAACATCAGAACTGGTGTATGAAGCAACATTATCTTTTCTTTATAAGCTGTTATTTTTGCTTTATGCGGAAGCGAGAAATTTATTACCCATTGATAGTGATTATCGAAATTATAGCTTAATTAAGTTAACACAAGAAGTGGCTCAAATTATTGAGCGTCAGAGGAATTTGAGCCAAACTTCGACGGGAATGTACGATCGCTTATTGAATTTGTTTCAAATTGTCGATCGCGGCGATCCAGGGTTAGAAGTACCTCGTTATAATGGCGGTTTATTTCATTTTGATTTTCATCAGCAATCAGATCAAATAGAGTTTCACGCTAATCATTTTTTGTCTCAATTTAAGATAGCTGATGCGGTGTTAGCACCTGTATTAGATCGACTGGCGCGATTTGAAGGACAACCGATCGATTATAGTTTTTTGGGTGTACGCCAACTGGGTTCTATTTATGAAGGATTGTTAGAATATCGAGTAGTTATTGATTCCGTAGGGGCGGGTTTAGCAAATAACTCTTCAATCAAACAGTCAATTTCTAAACAAAACCCGCCCTCCCAGGTATCGGTACATTTAGAAAATGATAAAGGAGAACGAAAAGCTACCGGATCTTATTACACTCCAGAATATATTGTAAAATACATTGTCAGCCATACAATCAAGCCAATTTTAGAACAGCGAAAAGCCAAGTTTAGCGAACTAATGGCGCAAATTTCCCAACTGCAAAGTCAATTACAAGATAAACGCTTAGGAAAGCAAAGTATTAACGGATTGCAAAAGGATTTACAACGATTAGAACGAGAAGCACAAAGCACATTACTCGATATTAAAATTTGCGATCCGGCAATGGGAAGCGGTCATTTTTTAGTGGAAGCGGTGGATTATTTGACTGATGAATTAATTGCCATTTTAACCGAATATCCTGAACATAATCCGGTTTTGGAAATGCTAGAGCAAACGCGCCAAAGCATTTTAGGAAACTTAGAACAGCAGGGAATTACGATTAATCCAGACAGATTAGAACCTACTCAACTTTTACAACGAGTGGTGATGAAACGCTGCATTTATGGTGTGGATTTAAACCCAATGGCGGTAGAGTTGGCAAAGGTAAGTTTGTGGTTGCATTCCTTTACAATTGGCGCACCTTTGAGTTTTTTAGATCATCATTTGCGCTGTGGTAATTCTTTAATTGGTACGACGGCGAGAGAAGCAGAAGCAAAGATGGCGCAAGAAGAAAGCGGACAGTTAAATTTGCTAACTGGGCCATTTGTAGGGTTATTGAAAGCAGCGGAAATCATGCGCGGTGTCAGTGTTTTGAGTGATGCTACTTTTGCCGAAGTTGAGCAAAGCGAAAAGTTATTTCGTTCTTTTGATGAAGCAGCAAAACCTTTTAAACGGTTGTTAGATATTTATGTTTCTCAGTTTTTTGGAGTTAAGCAAGCTAAGAATTTTTTAGAAAGATTTGGTACTAATGCAATTACGGCAAATCCTCAAAACATGAGTAAGGCAGATAAAGCTGTTTATGAAGAGGCGCAAAAAGTCGCTGAGGAGAAACACTTTTTTCATTGGGATTTAGAATTTCCAGAGGTGTTTATTGATTTGGAAAATGCGAGTTGGAATGAAAATGCGGGGTTTGATGTTGTAGTGGGAAATCCGCCTTATGGATCATTTTTCAGTGAACTAGAGGCTGCCTATATAAAAGAAAATTATAAATATGTTGAGTATCGAGCAGAAAGCTATGTCTCTTTTATGGAGAGAAGTTTTTCACTTTTAATATGTAAAGCAGGATTAGTATCGCTTATTGTTCCTGATAATTGGATGTATCTTAATTTCACAGAAAACTTAAGAATAGCTCTTCTAGAACAAGGTGCTTTGAAAATAGTAGTAGCACTCCCTAGTACCGTTTTTCCTGATGCAACTGTTGATACAACTATTTATGTCCTAGAAAAAATCTCAATACAAGAATTGCAAACCCCCAAGACTCTAGTAATACCTTATGAAAAAGATGAACATTTATCCGATATTGATGATACAAGCGAAAAACACTACTACAGAGAGCAAAGTCAATGGCTGAATTTTTATGAAAACATAATCAACCCATATCTTTATCCAGCAGAAGCTTTGATTCTTGAAAGAATTACCAATGTAAGTAGTAACCTGTGTGACATCACAACCATTAGTTATGGTCTTAAGGCTTACCAGAAAGGGAAAGGCGATCCACCACAAACCAGGGAAACAATGGAATCTCGACCATTTACAGCTTCAGCAAAAAGGGATGAAACATTTAATCCCTTTTTTGAAGGTCAATCTATCAGTAGATATTGTATTAATTGGAATCATGACAATTGGATTACATGGGGTAAATGGTTAGCTGAACCAAGGAATCAGGAATTATTCAAAAACCCAAGATTACTGTTTAGAAAAGTTGTTGGAACTAAATTGTTTGGAGGGTTTTACGAAACAGAGGCTTATAGTAATACCCTGCTATATATAGTAAAGCTGAATCCGTCATCAGTATATAATCTGAAGGCATTACTAACTATACTAAATAGTAATTTTATAGGTTTCATATTTCGTAAAAAATTTGCGATTCGAGAAGATGATACATTTCCTCAGATTTTGCTAGATGATTTTTCTGCTATTCCTATCCGCAAAATTAACTTCACAACTCCAACCGATCGCCGTCAACAAGCCTTAGAAAATACGATCGCACTCTACAACCAATACCAAACCAATCACAACCCAGATTTAATATTATCCCAAGTCAACCATCACCTCAGCAAACAACCAGAAGAAGCCGATATAATTCACGATTTATTAACCTATCTAGCCGAACAAATGATCGAACTGAACAAACAAAAGCAAGCCGAAATCAAAAGCTTTTTGCAATGGCTAGAACGCTTTATCGGTTGCCCCATAGACACCCTCACCAACAAATCCAAAATTCAGAATTATTTAGGAGACTATTACAAAAACGAACCTTCTCTCAGCTTTGATGAGTTAATCGAAGTCCTGAAAAAAAACAAAAAGAAACTCAAAATCGATCCGGTTGGGCGAAAAGATCAGCAAACCTTAGAAAAGGAATATCAGGCAAGTTTAGATACTTTACAGCCAATCAAAATGCAACTGACGCAGTGCGATAAACTAATAGATCAAATTGTTTATAAACTCTATGGATTAACAGAGGATGAGATTGCTATTGTAGAGGGAAGGTCGAATTGACAATATAAATATATTGCCTAAACTGTCAAACATGGATGTATATTTCGTACTCAATGGCATTACCTTTGTTTGGAACAGCGAAAAGGCAAATCGCAATCCCCAGAAGCATGACGGAATTACTTTCCAGCAAGCTGCTGAGGCATTTTTCGATCCCTTTCTCGTAGTTGTTGATGCTAGCCGCAATGATGAACAGAGAGATGCTGTAATTGGGTTAGATACTCGATGGAATCTGCTGTATGTAGTTCACATCGAACGTGAGGAGAATATGATTCGGATTATTTCAGCGCGTAAAGCAACTCGTCAGGAGCGAGAAATCTATGAAAATTGAGACATTAAAAAAGCGGTTAGAACGAAATCGTCCCATAACTAGCGTAACGATTCGCATTCCTGAAGATGTTGTGGAAGACCTCAAACGACTTGCACCATTGTTAGGATTTTCAGGATATGAACCTTTGATTCGCGCTTATATTGGTCAGGGATTGCGTAACGATTTAGAGCGATTTGAGAACGAAACAGTAACAGCATTGATTGCCAGTTTAAAGCGTCGGGGTGTCAGTGATGAAATCATTAATGAAGCATTGAGTGAAATAGTTAATAGTTAGTTGTTAGCCTGTTGTGCCGCAAATATTAAAACTTTCTTTAGGATTTCCAGCTTTCTCTGTGATGCACACAACAGAGATTTTGCATAAGTTGTGATTTTTTTTTCAGTTGTGCAAATGCACAAAAGGGTGTGTGGGCGATCGCAAACTTCTTAGGCAAATGTCCGATGCAGAAGCGGGACGAAAAATTAAAAATGAGGAATCTTCACAAACCCCAATCATTTTGATTTTTCATCCCTAATTTTTATGAGACGTTTACGCATTCTAACTTGGCACGTTCATGGTAATTATCTTTACTACTTAGTGCAATCAAGTCACGAATTTTACTTGCCAATTAAACCAGGTAAACCAGAAGGTTATGGCGGTCGTTTAAGTGGTTTTCCTTGGCCTAATAATGTTCATGATGTACCTGCGGAAGAAGTAAAAAATCTCGAATTTGATTGTATCCTTTTTCAATCCCAAAAAAACTATTTAGAAGATCAATACGAAATACTTTCCGAAACTCAACGCCAACTTCCGCGAATTTATTTAGAACACGATCCTCCACGCCAAAATCCCACTGATACGCGCCATCCAGTCGATGATTCCAATGTACTTTTAGTTCATGTAACTGATTTTAACGATTTAATGTGGGATAGCAATAATACTCCAACTCGCGTCATTGAACATGGGGTAATAGTACCAGAAAATGTTTGTTACCAAGGTGAATTAAATTGTGGATTAGTTGTTGTTAATGGTTTACCTAGTAGAGGTCGTCGTTTAGGTGTTGATGTATTTGAAGAAGTTCGCACCCAAATTCCTTTAGAACTTGTAGGTATGGGTTCGGAAAACATGGGTGGTTTAGGTGAAATTAAACATGACAAACTATTAGAATTTGAGTCCCATTATCGCTTCTTTTTTAATCCAATTCGCTACACCAGCTTAGGGTTAGCTGTATGTGAAGCGATGGCGATCGGAATGCCGATTATTGGTTTAGCAACTACCGAATTAGTAACGGTAGTAGAGAACGGTTTTTCTGGCTATGTAGATACGAATATTAATCATTTAATAGAACGAATGCAGGAATTATTAAAAGACCCTGCGGAAGCTCATCGTTTAAGTGAAAATGCTAAACGCTACGCGCAAGAAAGATTTCATATTCAGCGATTTATTAATGATTGGGATGAGGCATTTGCTTTAGTTACTGGAAATCCTTCATTTTCTATTCCTCTAACTCCTTTAGTTGTAGGGTGCGTCAGTTGAATCAAGTTGTAGGGTGCGTCAGACACTCAAACCCTGATGTTGTCAATCAGAATTTCTGTCTGACGCACCCTACTACTCTTTTAGTAGCAGGTAGAAAGTCATGAAAAAACGGATCGCATTAATTAGCGAACACGCTTCACCTTTGGCAATGTTGGGTGGTGTAGATAGTGGTGGTCAAAATGTTTATGTGGGAGAAATTGCGAAAAATTTAACTGTTCTTGGTTACGAAGTTGATGTTTTCACTCGTCGGGATAGCGAACTTTTACCAGAAGCAGCTGAGTGGGTGAATGGAGTAAGAATTATTCATGTTTCGGCTGGTTCTCCTGAATATTTGCGAAAGGAAGATTTACTACCTTTTATGGCGGATTTTACCTCATTTATGGTGAATTTCTGTCAACAAGAAGGGCAAATGTATGATTTAATTCATGCTAATTTTTGGATGTCTGGTTTAGTTGCTGCTAATATTAAAAAAGTTCTGGGAATTCCTTTTGTTATTACTTTTCATGCTTTGGGTAAGGTGCGCCGCTATTATCAAGGTGATGCGGATCAATTTCCTAATCAAAGATTTGCTATTGAAGAAAGAATCATTAATGAAGCCGATCGCATTATTGCTGAATGTCCCCAGGAAGAAGAAGATTTAATTCGATTTTATAATGCCGATCCAGCGAAAATTACGATAATTCCTGGTGGTTTCGATCCCGGTCAATTTTGGCCTATTGGTAAAGTTTTGGCAAGAGTAGCATTAGGACTCGATCCCAATGAAAAGGTGATTTTGCAACTAGGAAGAATGGTTCCTCGTAAGGGTGTTGATGCAGTAATTTATGGCTTCGCACAGCTTTTAAAAACCTCTGATTTTTCGGGTAAGTTGCTGATTGTTGGCGGGGAATCTGACGATCCTGACCCGAATTTTACACCGGAAATTGGTCGGTTAAAAGCGATCGCTAAATCCGAAAATATCGAAGAAAAAGTTGTTTTTGTCGGTCGCAGAGGTAGAGAAGCACTCAAATTATATTACAGTGCTGCCGATCTATTTATTACTACTCCTTGGTATGAACCATTTGGGATTACGCCTGTAGAAGCAATGGCTTGTGGTACTCCGGTAATTGGTTCTAATGTTGGGGGAATTAAATTTACTGTCAGAGATGGAGAAACGGGTTATTTAGTACCTGCAAATAATCCTAGTGCGATCGCCGAAAGGATTGCTTATCTTTACCAACATCCTAAACTAATGAACGTTTTACGTCAACAAGCAATTCAACGTGCTAATGATTTATTTACCTGGCAAAAAGTCACCGATTCTATTGCCGATCTTTATGAAAAAGCGATCGCCAAAAACTCTGCAACATTTCATCAAGTATCTTGGCAAGAAATTGTCGATCGAGGTTTCAACAATGCAATTAACGCTATCCAAAAATCACGGGGCAGTTTACGAAATTCCATCCTTGATGTAGCCGACATAATCAGCAATTGTTTTTCCCAAGGTGGCAAAGTTTTAATTTGTGGCAATGGCGGAAGTGCAGCCGAAGCACAACATTTTGCTGCCGAATTTGTCGGTCATTTCAAATCTAAAACTCGCCCCGGACTTCCCGCTTTAGCACTTAACGCAGATACCGCAGTTCTAACAGCTTGGTCGAACGATGTTGGCTACGAAAATGCTTTTTCCCGACAAGTTGAAGCATTTGGACGTGCAGGAGATGTTTTAATTGGTATTAGTACCAGTGGTAATTCTCGCAACATCATTAAAGCTTTTGAAACAGCCAAAAAGCAAGGGTTAAATTGCATTGCAATTTTGGGTAAAGATGGCGGAGATTTACATCAATTAGCCGATATTTCCATCATTGTACCCGAAAACGATACGCAACACATCCAAGAAGTGCAAATCGTGGTAATTCATCTAATTTGCGAATTAGTAGAAGAGAAAATGATGCTGGTAGAAAATAGCATATCAGAAGTCATTAAAAGCAGCGAATTCCAAATACCAACTACCCACTACCAACTACCTATTACCAACTAAAAAAGAGGAGAAATCATGCAAGAATTAAATGGAAAAGTTGCCATTGTTACTGGTGGCGGTCGAGGACTGGGTGAAGCAATTTGTCGGATGTTAGGTGCAGATGGAGTAATTACCATTGTTGCCGATATCCGAGAAGAATTAGCCGAAAAAGTTGCTTTAGAAATTCAAAGTGATGGCGGTAAAGCTCAAGCTTTACGTTTAGATATTTCCGATGCTGAACAAGTGGAATCAGCTATTAGTAAAATTGTCTCCCAATACGGACATTTAGACATTTTAATTAACAATGCTGGCGTTGATGTTACTTTGCCAATTGAAGAATTAAATGTAACTGACTGGGAAAGGATTATTGCTGTTAATTTAAATGGCCCTTTCATCATGTCTAAATTCATTCTTCCTCAGATGAAACAACAAGGCAAAGGACACATTGTTAATATTGCTTCTACTGCTTCTAAACGTGCTTGGGCAAATGCTTCTGCTTACCATGCAAGTAAGTGGGGATTATTAGGTTTTAGTCATGCTTTGCACGTCGAAGCACGTCCACACAATGTTAAGGTAACGGCAATAGTTGCAGGGGGAATGCAAACACCATTTTTGTTAGATAGATTTCCCGATATTGATATCAACAATTTGCAAGATCCAAAGAATGTTGCTGATACTATTCGGTATGTTTTAAGGCAACCAGAAGGAACAGTAATTCCTGAAGTTACGGTATTACCAATGCGAGAAACTTCTTGGCCTTAATTGTCATTGTTTATTAGTCATTTGTCATTTTTCAATTGTCATTTTTAGGCAAAAATTATGAGCAATAAAGCTGTGTTTCTGGATAAAGATGGTACTTTAATTCCCAATGTGCCATATAACGTAAATCCCGATTTAATCGAGTTAAGTTCGGGTGCGGTGGAGGGATTGCGATCGCTCCAAGCCGCAGGTTACAAACTAATAGTAATTTCCAATCAATCTGGGGTTGCTTTAGGTTATTTTGACGAAATAATGCTGTTTCCTGTGCAATTGAAATTAACTCAATTATTAGCAGAAATTGGCGTAAAAATAACTGCTTTTTACTATTGTCCCCATCATCCAGAGGGAAAAATCCCAGAATACAAAATTAGCTGTTCCTGTCGCAAACCTGAACCTGGTTTAATTCTCCGTGCCGCCAGAGAAAATCACATTGATTTAGCAAATTCTTGGTTTATTGGCGACATTCTTAATGATGTAGAAGCCGGACATCGTGCAGGTTGCAAAAGCATCTTAATAAACAACGGAAATGAAACTGAATGGATATTTACATCAAGGAGAATGCCCGACTATGTTGCTACCGATATTAATGATGCTGCCAAAAAAATCATCAGTAAAAGTGTTGTTTTTCCCAAACCCAAAATGACAAGCTATGCCTCTCATTAATGCCTTTAAAAACCTAAATGTACTCGTCATTGGTGAAGCGATTCTTGATAGTTACTTAGAAGGATTTTCTGATCGTTTATGTCAAGAAGCACCTGTACCAGTTGTCACTTTAACTCATCGTCAAAATGTTCCGGGCGGTGCTGCTAATACTGCTGTGAATGTGCGTACTCTTGGGGCTAATGTCAGGTTTATTTCGGTGATTGGTGATGACTTAGAAGGGAACATTTTGCGACAGGCTTTATTAGAACATGGTGTTAGCCAAGAATATATTTTGCGCCAAAGATTACGCCGTACTTTAGCAAAGCATCGCGTAATTTCGGCTGGGCAAATATTGGTAAGGTTTGACCAAGGTAGCACTAACGCTATTGATTTAGAAATTGAACAAAGATTAATTAACGATTTGCATAAACTATTTCCTCAATCTGATGTGGTGATTATTTCGGATTATGGATATGGAATTTTAACACCTAATGTGATTGAGGCGATCGCAAATCTGCAACAAAACTTCCCCAAAACTTTAGTAGTTGACTCAAAAAATCTCGCTGCTTACCGCAAAGTTGGCGTTACCGCAGTCAAACCAAACTATCAAGAAACCATGCGTTTATTAGGAGAAACTGAATTACCAGAAAACCAAAGCCGTATTTCCTATATTCTGCAAAACAGAAAACAAATTTTAGATATTACAGGTGCCAAAATTGCCGCTGTTACCCTTGATAGTGATGGCGCTTTAATTTTTACACAAGGTAACTCACCTTATCGCACCTTTGCACAACCAATAAATCACGCCAATGTTACAGGTGCAGGCGACACTTTTATCAGTGCATTATCCCTAGCTTTAGCATCAGGTAATGCTGTAAATGTAGCGGCAGAAATAGCATCAATGGCTGCCGCAATTGTTGTTGCTAAACAAGGCACTGCAACCTGTTATTTTGCCGAATTACAACAGCATTTATCCAGTAATCTAAATAGGATGAAAAAAACTCCTCTGGAGGTAGCATGATTACCGAAAATAACTGGAATGAAGCAAAAAATATTCTCTGTGTTAGACTCGATGCGATCGGTGATGTATTAATGACAACTCCCGCTATTCGCGCCTTAAAAGAATCGCTTCCCGGCAGAAAAATTACCCTTTTAACATCGCCATCCGGTAAAGAAATTGCCTCACTTATCCCCGAAATTAATGATGTAATTGTTTACGATGCACCTTGGATGAAAGCCACTGCATTAAGGGCGAATAGTAGCCCCGAATTTGCAATGGTAGAACGACTGCGAGAAAGTAAATTTGACGCTGCTGTTATCTTCACAGTTTTTAGTCAAAATCCTTTACCTTCGGCTTTTTTATGTTATTTAGCAGATATCCCTTTAAGACTTGCCCATTGTCATGAAAACCCCTATCAATTACTCACAAATTGGGTTTTAGATCCCGAACCATCTAAGGGTATTCGCCATGAAGTTCAACGACAAATTGACTTAGTAGCAACTGTTGGTTGTAGCACAAATAATCAACGAATGTCATTGCAAGTTCCCGAAGAAGCACGTTACCGAATTTTTAATATTTTAAAATCGCTGGATATTGACTTAGAAAAACCTTGGGTAGTGATTCATCCTGGTGCTACTGCTGCATCAAGACGGTATCCACCAGAAGGTTTTGCCGAAGTTGCACGCAGTTTAATTTTAGATAGGAACTTTCAAGTATTGTTAACAGGAACTGAACCAGAAAGGCAGTTAATTGAAAGTATCCAAAAGGCAATTAATGTTACCTCTTATTCCCTTGTAGGCTGTCTTAATTTAACAGAAATGTCAGCATTAATTCAACTATCACCTGTATTAATTTCTAATAATACTGGCCCGGTTCACATTGCAGCTGCTTTAGGTACTCCGGTTGTTGACCTTTACGCTTTGACTAATCCTCAGCATACACCTTGGGCAGTTCCCAATCGAGTTTTGTTTCACGATGTTTCCTGCAAATTTTGTTATAAAAGCATCTGCCCAGAAGGACATAATAATTGTTTGAAATTAGTGACTCCTGATGAAATTGTATGTGCTACTTGGGAACTTTATGAAAATACCAAAACTGGTGTTGAACAATTGCCGAAAATTTTTCTGGCAGGACTAGTGAATTATTAGCAATTTAAAACACCAAAAATGATTTATCATCCCTTACCAAACATTTATAAAATTGCTGTTCTCCGCGCCAATGCTTTAGGAGATTTCATCTTTGCTTTACCTGCTTTAAATGCTTTGCGATCGACCTATCCCCAAGCAGAAATTGTCCTGTTAGCTAGAAGTTGGCACAAAGAATTTTTAGCAAATAGACCGGGTGCGATCGACCGTGTAATTGTAATTCCCGAAGGAGGTATTGGAAATGAATCAGAAATCAAACAAGACCCAACTGAGTTAAAAATGTTCTTCCAGGCGATGCAAAAAGAACGCTTCGATTTAGCGATTCAATTACATGGTGGCGGACGCAATTCTAACCCCTTTACTTTGCAATTAGGTGCGAAAATGACCATAGGTTTGCGTACCCCAGACGCACCTGTTTTAGATCGCTGGATACCATACATTTACTATCAGCCAGAAATCTTACGTTACTTAGAAGTTGTCGCCTTAGTTGGTGCCAAAACTTCTGAATTAGAACCATCTTTAATTGTCACCAAATCCGATTTATTAGAAGCTGAAAAAATTGTTCCCAAAACTCATAAACCTCTCGTCGCTTTACATCCAGGTGCAGGCGATCGTCGTCGTCGTTGGTCAATAGAAAATTTTGCAATTGTAGGAGATACTTTAGCCAATTTTGGCGCAGATATTGTTGTTACCGGAATAGAATCAGAACGAGATATTGTCGAGGGAGTAATTAACAATATGAAAGCTAAAGCAGAAAATATTTGTGGTAATTTATCCCTTAATGGTTTAACAGGTTTACTATCTCGATGTAACCTGTTAATTTCCAATGATTCTGGCCCTTTGCACGTTGCAGCAGCAGTAGGTACAGCAACAGTTGGAATTTATTGGTGTGGCAATTTAATTACTGCTGGTCAAATTACTCGCACTCGTCATCGTCCGGCGATTTCTTGGCGTTTAAATTGCCCGATTTGTGGCGTAGATTGCACCACCGAAACTGCTTGTAAACATCGAGTTTCTTTCGTTGATGAAGTACCAACTGAACAGGTAATTACTTCAGCTTTAGATTTATTAAAAACTCCCATTCATTTAAACAAAATTGAATCATGTACACATTAGGAATTAACGCAGTTTATCATGACTCTGCTGCTTGTTTAGTAAAAGATGGACAAGTAATTGCCGCAGCAGAAGAAGAACGTTTTACTCATATCAAACACGCTAAACGCCCCATACCTTTTTCAACTTATGAATTGCCGTTTCATGCAATTAATTACTGCTTACAAGAAGCGGGAATAGTTCTCACAGAAGTTGACCATATTGCCTACTCTTACGACCCATTTATTTCGTTAGGAAAGTACAGTAATGAAGCAACAATTACTTTACCTTTAGAACCAAGCGCTCACCCCATACCCGCCGAATGGGAATCAGTTTGGGAACCACTATTTTTGTCCTATATTGTCAATGCACCCAGGCATTTAATCGGCGGTGTTCCCCATCATTTAAAAGCTCGGTTTAAAGACATTTCATTAAATAATTTATCCTGGAATTTTGTCCCTCATCATTTAGCCCATGTAGCTAGTGCTTTTTACCCTTCACCTTATGAAGAAGCTGCTGTTTTAACTCTCGATGGAAGAGGAGAAAAAGCAACTACAAACTATGCTGTTGGTAAGGGTAATCAACTGGAACTTTTAGGGCAAGTAAATATGCCTCATTCTCTAGGCATTCTTTACGAACAAGTTACCGAATATTTGGGTTTTCTCCACTCTTCCGATGAGTACAAAGTAATGGCATTAGCATCTTTTGGTAAACCTGAATATGTAGATTATTTTCGAGAAATTATCACTTTAAAAACCGATGGTCAATATACTATTAAATCTTCCCAATTAAAAGAAAACTTTGGAATACCACGCCAAAAAGGAGAACTTTTAGAACAATATCATTATGATCTCGCTCATTCCTTACAATTAGTATTAGAAGAAACGGTTTTACAAATTGCTAATTGGTTGCATGAAACCACTCAATTAGATAATCTTTGTATGGCTGGAGGTGTCGCGCTTAATTGTGTGATGAATGCGCGAATACGCGATCGCAGTCCCTTCAAAAACATTTGGGTACAACCTGCTGCGGGAGATGCGGGAACTGCTTTAGGTGCAGCCCTTTGGATTGATGTTAAAAAAGGTGAAAATAATCACCGTTCTTACCAGATGAATCACGTTTTCCTTGGCCCAAGTTACAGCGATGATGAAATCGAAAAATTCCTGCAATGGGCGAAACTTCCCTATCGTAAATTAACAAACATTAGTGAAGAAACAGCCGAAATTTTAGCGCAAAATAAAATTATTGGTTGGTTCCAAGGTCGCATGGAATTTGGCCCCAGGGCATTAGGAGGACGATCGATTTTAGCCTCACCAATTGATGCAGAAATGCAAGCAAAATTGAATGAGATTAAAGACAGAGAAGACTTTCGACCTGTTGCGCCTGTGGTTTTAGAAGAAGAAGCAGCTAATTGGTTTGATAATGCAAAAACCTCTCCATTTATGTTGTTTATTTACGATGTTTTGCCAGAAAAAGCTGATAAAATTCCCGCAGTTCGTCACGTAGATGGTACTGCCAGAATTCAAACTATTAACCGTCAACAAAATTCCCTTTATTATGACTTAATCAAAGCGTTTCAATTGCGAACTGGAGTTCCTGTTTTAGTTAATACTTCTTTTAATACTAGAGGTGAACCAATTGTTTGTTCGCCACGAGATGCGATCGAATGTTTTTGGACATCACCCCTAGATGCTTTAATAATCGGTTCATTTCTGTTAGAAAAATGCCCAAAATCCCAAAGGGAGTAATTCTCCATCAACCGCCCTAAATTCAACAGAATTTTCTGTTTGATTATAAATTACATAGCGTAGTTTCTTAATTTGATCTCGCCCATAACCAACTGCACCAACTGAAATTACATATCTGTCTTTAAGATCTAAGTGAAATGGTTCCCCATAGTTAAATTCATAAACCGTTGATGAACCAAATTCTTCACATTTTTCCCCAAAAATCAAAGGAACATGAACGTGACCAACAAAAACGATTCTATAAGATATTTCACAAAATACATTCCATGCTTCAACAGGGCTGCTAATTGTATTTTTCTTGATTCTAGGAGATATATGAGTATAAATTTTATCTAATTCTACTATTTCATCAGGAAGGGAGTCGATAAAATCTTGTACATCTTTAGCCAATTCCAAATTATTAAATTCATCGTGATTACCTCGGACACAAGCAATTTGATTGTCTCGCAAAAATCTGACAACTTCATCATTGTAATCTCCGCCATCCACCAAATCACCTAAACATACTATGCGGTTACATCCAGAGTTTTCAATGTCTGTCATAACTGTTTGTAGCCCAGAAAAGTTTCCGTGAATATCAGAAATAATTGCAATTTTTTCCATAGTCTTTAACCAAATGATCCTTGTTTCTATAGTAGTACCAACTTTTAAACGCCCTGAACTTTTAAATCGTTGTTTAGCTGCACTTACTCAGCAAAACTTCGATCGCACTGCCTACGAAATAATTATCGCTGACGATGCCGCAACCGAGGAAACAAAAAGATTAGTTGAATACTGGTTAGAACGCATTGGTTACGTCCCTGGAAAGACGAAAAATACACCTTTATTGCGCTACATTCCAGTAACAGAAAAACATGGCCCTGCGGCGGCGCGAAACGTCGGTTGGCGTGCAGCTAGTGGCGAAATTATTGCTTTTACTGATGATGATTGTATACCCGATTCTAATTGGTTAAAAGCCGGAATTAGTGCTTTTAAAGATGAAATTGTCGGAGTTAGAGGAAGAATAATTGTGCCTTTACCAAACCCACCAACTGATTATGAATTAAGTACTGCTGGTTTAGAAAAAGCGGAATTTGTCACCGCTAATTGTTTTTATCGCCGAGAAGCGATCGCATCCATAAACGGTTTTGACGAACGTTTTACTACAGCTTGGCGTGAAGATAGCGACTTATTTTTTACCCTTTTAAAACAAGGTGGCGAATTTGTTTATGCACCAGATGCGATCGTAACTCATCCAGTGCGATCGGCATCTTGGGGCATTAGTTTAAATCAGCAACATAAAAGTATGTTTAACGCTTTACTCTATAAAAAACATCCAAATTTATATAAAGAAAAGCTACCACCCGTCACCCCTTGGCATTACTACTTAATAATTAACTCTTTTATTGTATTTCTGCTAGCAATTTTCACTGAACATTTGTATTTTGCTGTTGTAGCTTTGATGATATGGTCAATAATGACTGGAGGTTTTTGTATGCAAAGACTAAAGCGAACATCTCATAATCCAAAACATATTGCTGAAATGATTTTCACATCTTTACTAATACCATTTCTCTCAATATTTTGGCGCATTTTCGGTGCTTTTAAATTTCGCGTGTTTTTTCTTTAACTTCACTAATGGGTATTTGATAGTTTATACTTGCTAATGCAAAACTATCATTTCTAAAAAAATGCAACGAAACTCTTCCTCTAATTCATGGTTCAACATTTTAGTGCCATTAGCCTTAATTCTAGGTTTAGTTCTATTACTCAATCTCGACATAGAACAACCAACAAAAGAACCTGTAGCAGTAAATCCTGTTGAAATTTGGGTCAATCCGATTGTGAGTTACTTAGCTGCTGGTGCAGAAATCGCTGCCGCAGCAATTATTGGATTTGGGGTTTTTCGCAGTGTTTTTTCTTATGTTAGTTCTTTATTTTATCGTTCAAAAAAACAATTTGACAGCACAGAATCGATTAGATTGCGGTTAGGTCGTACCCTAGTTTTAGGACTAGAATTTACTGTAGCTGCTGACATTTTACGTACAGTTGTCGCTCCCACTAGACCAGATATTTTAAACTTAGCTACAATTGTTTTTTTGCGAACTTTACTTAACTACTTTTTAGAGCAAGAAATTCAGCAAGTAGAACAACGTCGTCAATCTGGTACAGAAGAGAGTCAACCCCTCAATAAATCAATAGATGTTTAATTAGGTGAAAACCATGCAACTACCCACTTATTTACAAATTGAACCCGTTGGACAATGTAATTTACGCTGTCAAATGTGTGCCATTCAATTTCGTAAAGATAAGCCTCCAGCTTTCATGAAATTTGAAGTTTTTACTCGCATCATTGACCAATTTCCTACCTTACAAGAATTGCATCTTCAGGGTTTAGGAGAACCGATGATGCACCCGCAATTTTTCGATATGATAACTTATGCTGCTAACAAAGAAATTAGAGTTACAACTAACTCTAATTTGACACTTTTAAATCAAAAACGTGCTGAACAATGTGTTACTAGTAATCTCGATCGCCTCCATGTTTCCATTGATGGCGCAACTCCAGAAACCTATAACAAAATTCGTGTAGGCTCCAATTTTGAACTGGTAGTTAAGAACTTAGAATTAGTCTTAGAAAAACGACAAAAACTTGCTAGTAAAACTCCCCATATTCACCTAGTAATGGTAATCATGCAACAGAACTTACATGAATTACCAGATTTAGTGAAATTAGCAAATAAATGGTCAGTAGAACAATTTTTTGTGCAGCACTTATGTCATGATTTTGGCGAGTCAAGTTTACCCGCAAATTATCAACCAATGCGAGATTTTGTTCAGTCACAAACGCTGCTGGAAGAAGATAGCCAAAGAGTAGAATTTTATTTTAATGAAGCCCGAAGTTTAGCGCAAAATTTGGGAGTGAATTTGCGTTTACCTCGGACAAAACCACGCCTGCATTCACCTGGTACACCTGGACAAAAAAGATGTGATTGGCCTTGGAGAGGTGCTTATATTAGTTATCAGGGTTATGCGATGCCTTGTTGTATGGTTTCTACGCCCGATCGCATAAATTTTGGCAACATAATAGAACAAGGAGTTGATAACACTTGGAACAGCAAAGATTATCAGTCATTTCGAGATAAATTAGCCTCAGATGAACCACCAGAAATTTGTCGTTCTTGTTCCATTTATTCAGGTACGTTTTGATAAAAATTTTTCTTTTACAAATCTTGCCATGCTGCATCCTCTTCAGGTGTTAACCAATCTTTTTGGAGAGAAGATTCACTTAAAATGGTTGTTTCTAATTTTTCTTGTTCATATTTGGCTTTAATAAATTGCAGAAAATCCAAAACTTCATCTAAAAGAAAGTCCGGCATATTCTCAACTTCCTGAATAATCAAGTCTTTCGCAGTCATAGCTTTTTACTCAATTACATCTAGACATATTTTAATATGACTTCTCCTCCCCTCCACTTAGACACCGCTAGTTTCCGCAAATTACTACAATTACAAGGGCCATCATTAGGCTTATGGCGGGCAGCGGAAATAGCAGTTTTACGGCAACAAAAATACGATCGCCGAAAGCCAGATCTTGCATCAAGAGGCAGAGCCTCTGTTCCTCGTTCCCAGGTTCAACCTGGGAACGAGATCCGGGAGGTTCCACCTCCCCCGATCGAAGATCTGAGTTAACCTTTAAATTTCCCAATCTCTGAATCATGGCAACTGTCGATATTCTGCTTCCAACTTGTAACCGCTTAGAATCCCTAATTTTTACCCTCTCCGGTATTGCATCCCAAACATTAACAGATATTCATGTAATTATTGCCGATCAAAGTTTCCAAACTGTTGAAAATTCACCATTAGTTAAAACATTATTGCGCCTAATAGAAACTAGAGGTGGTTCTGTAGAATATCATTATCGCTTTCCTTCCCAAGGAATTACCGAACAACGCGATTTTTTGCTCGATCGCGCCACTGCTGACAGTGTTTTATATCTCGATGATGACGTATTTATGGAACCTTGGGTAGTCGATCGACTTTGGCAAACTTTGCAAGCTCAAAAATGCGGTTTTGTTGGAGCTTTTCCCACTGGTTTATCTTATCGTGAAGATGTGCGTCCTCAACAACAAATTATTGAATTTTGGGAAGGTTCCGTACATCCAGAAATTGTTAATCCCGGTTCTCCACAATGGGAAAGATGGCATTTACATCGGGCAGCAAATTTATATCATGTTAGTCAGAGATTACCACCAGGAGAAACTCTGCTTTATAAAGTTGCTTGGATTGCTTCTTGCATTCTTTATGACAGAGAAAACCTTTTAGAAATTGGCGGTTTTTCCTTTTGGACAAAGTTGCCAAGATATCATTCTGGGGAAGAAGTTTTAGTCCAAAACATTTTAATGCGAAAATGGGGCGGATGTGCGATTATTCCTTCTGGAACCTATCACGCAGAAGTACCATCAACAGTACTTAATCATCAGGGAACAGTTGACGGACACGCCTTAGATCTTTTACCAGAAATGATTGAAAAATATGCCCCAGAAACTATTCTTGTATGAAACGTAGGGTGCGTATAGCCTGCGGCATATAAGAAAAGCGCAGCGTAACGCACCATCTCGGTAGGAAGCGGTGCGTTACGCTATCGCTAACGCACCCTACTCTACTAGAAACTAGCCGCAGGTAGAACAAACTCCCCAGTTTTTATTGCTATGTTTTGGGTAAACGATTTCCCAAAACTGATGAATCAATCTAGTAAAAAATCCCCTTGGCAGAAAGAATTCCTGCGCGTTTTCCTAGCCATATCGATGATAGTGGCAGGCATTACCCACTTTGTTAGACCCGAACAATATGCTCGCATAGTACCTCCTCAATTGCCTTATCCGTTTGAATTGGTTTATATCAGTGGTTTTTTTGAAATTTTAGGTGGGATTGGGTTATTGATTCCGATCGTTAGTGTAGCCGCAGCTTGGGGATTAATTGCGCTGTTTATTGCCGTGTTTCCTGCTAATATCAATATGACTTTGAATAATATTGCGATCGATGGCATTCCCCATAATCAAGCATTTTATTGGGCTAGACTTCCCTTCCAAGCTGTTTTGATTGCCTGGGCTTGGTGGTACACGAAAAAACCGGAGCAACAACCGGGAGCTAAACAAGTTATCAAGCAAACTGGAACATTAATAAGTGAAGTAGCAGCAACCAAAGATAGCTAGATTATGCGTAGGGTGCGTTAGCGCAGCGTAACGCACCATCTCTATAGGAAGCGCAGCGTAACGCACCATCTCTATAGGAAGCGCAGCGTAACGCACCATCTCTATAGGAAGCGCAGCGTAACGCACCATCTCTATAGGAAGCGCAGCGTAACGCACCATCTCTATAGGAAGCGCAGCGTGAAACGATCGCTTTTCGGAAATGTCACAGGCTATACGCATCATACGCTACTGATCGCATATACCATTGCACTATCGCCATCGGAAGCGGTGCGTTACGCTACCGCTAACGCACCCTACGCTAGGACTACTATGCCAAATTTAATGTGTCAATTTAGTAAATTGGTAACGTCTGATTTCCAAAATTACTTTATATTATTGATCGATCGCTAAATCACCCAACCAAATGCCTAATTATAAAAGACTTACGATCGCAAATGGTACTTACTTTTTCACCCAAGTAACTTATCAGCGGCGTAACTGGTTATGTAGTGAAATTGCACGTCAAACATTACGAACAGCTATCAATAATGTACGGCAAAAATATCCTTTTATTATAGATGCTTTAGTTTTATTACCCAATCACATTCACTGTATTTGGACACTACCATCTGGCGACAGTGATTATGCAACTCGTTGGCGACTGATTAAAACCTTTGTTACTAAACATTGTGCCAAAGAACTAGAAATTGATAGCCAAGTCAGTACCTCTCGGCAAAAACGGCAAGAAGGAAACCTTTGGCAACGTAGGTTTTGGGAACATTTGATCCGAGATGATCTAGATTTTGCTAACCATTGCGATTATATACATTACAATCCTGTTAAACATGGGTTATGCAAAGCAGCAAAAGAATGGCCTTATTCCAGTTTTCATCGCTTTGTTGCTGATGGTATTTATTCAGAAGATTGGGGAGTAGATATAATACCAGATATTCCCAATGATGTTGGATATGAATAATATCTTTATAATTCCGTAGGGTGCGTTAGCGCAGCGTAACGCACCATCTCCATAGAAAGTTGTGTGTTTGCGATCGCTTTTCTTAAATGTCACAGCTTATACGCACTTCATTATTAGTTTGGTAATTTGTACAAGCGGTGCGTTACGCTGTCGCTAACGCACCCTACACTAAATTTAACTGTTCACAATGCTTTCTTCGATCGCAACTTTTACAAACGACAACAACGAGGAGAAGAACCACAATGAAGATTCAATATTTTTCTGATACTGATACATTAGCGATCGAGCTAACCAGCAAACCCGTAGTTTCTACTGACGCAATCAGTGAAGATTTAATCTTAGATTATGACAAAGAAGGTAAAGTTGTCGCCATCACAATAGATAACTGTTCTAAAAATGTGGATGCTGTTAATCTTCAAGCTCTCAATTTACCTCTTTTAAGTGTATAGTTGCGAAAGTAACAGCAATCCTGATTGTGGAATTTCAAGCGCAGTTATCTAGTTGACCCTGTTGATTTTAACTTTCTCTAATTGCTGGAGACATTGCTAAATTTTGGGCTGCTTTTTGCACTTTTTCAATATCTGATTCTGTCCAAAAACGGGTGTTTCGACAATGATGGGCAATTAATAATCCCCATAACTTTCCATTGTTTAAAACTGGTACGGCTAAATTAGCACGTACTTTGAGATGACGAAGGAAATTTCGGTGACATTCACTAATTTCTTCTGTTTCAATGTCAGGAATTGCTCGGATTCTTCCGGCTTCATATAATCCAGCATATTCACCATTAAAACATTCATCGGGTCCAGTATTACCAAAGATGGAAAAATCGCTGGAACTTAAAGATTCAAAGGTGACTCTCCCTTCCCATTCGCGGACGAAGTAATATAAAACTACTCGATCGACCTGAAGAAACTCTCTTAATTCATTTGTGGTTTTCTGTACTAATGAGTCACGAGATAAATTCGCACCGAGGCGATTAACTACTCTTTGTAAACCTTGATCGACCATAATATTTTTTCTAACTCCTCAAATAGTTTAACCATAGATTTAAACTTTTTCGGCTTAATTTTAGCTTAAATAAATTTTGGTTGGCTCAGTTCTAGCTATAATTCTGTACTTTTGATTACGAAAACAGGAGAAAAAGACTTGTTCTTCCTCCTGCTTAGGTTGCTATTTTCTTTAGGATATCTAATGATTTACCAACGATCAACCATTAGAGGGAGGATAAATTCCCCAATATTCAATATCCTGCTTACTCAAGATGCCTTCAGCGCGATCGATCTCTTCTTCCGAACCATCAACTATTACGAAATAATTACCTGCAAGCAGTCGATCGCTATACACTCTAGCGTCTTCTTCTGGTATGCCTAAATCAATTAGAGATGTTACTAAATTATTACTGGCGACTGTTCCCATTGCCACGCCTCCCAAGGTAGTCAGCAAGGCTACACCTAAGCTTCCTGCTGCTAAAACGGGGCCAATACCAGGCAATGCTAAACCGCTAAGTCCTACTAATAATGTTCCCCATGTACTACCTGTGGCAAGGTCGGAAACAACGGCTGTAGGAGAATTTACGTTTTGTTCGCCTACGCTATGGGTGGTTTTTGCACCACCTACGCGATCGCCTTTTTCCAAATCCTTAGCAATTATAGAAACTTTCTCCATTGGAAAGCCGGATTTTTTTAATTCAGTAAGTCCTATTTCTGCTGCTTCTCGGTTAGAAAATACTCCGAAAGCACGAGTTTTTGCGCTAATAGCCATTTTTTTCCCCTGCTTTAACTTAAATCTTTTGGTTAATTTCTCTTCCCATTTTTGTGATTGTAGTTACATTTTTCATCAACCCAAAGAGGGGGAAAATTATCTTCAGATCCCCGACTTCTTCAAGAAGTCGGGGATCTGAAGAGGGATCTAGATCAACCTAACATTTAAAATCGCAATGTTTGATCCTTTTTTACCTGGGCTACTATTTCGTTTACCGGAAACTCCGCGCAAAATTGCTTTAGTTCGGGCTTCTCGAATTGGTGATTTTGTTTGTGCTACTCCGGCTTTTCGGGCTATTAAAAATGCTTTTCCTTTGGCGGAAATTAGTTTAATTGCTATGCCTTTTGTGGCAGAGTTAGTTAATCGATCGCCACAGATCGATCGCTTCATTCCTTTCCCAGGCTTTTTAGGGATGGCAGAACAGTTTTTTGACCCTGGAAAAGTGGTGGATTTTTTCCAAGAAATGCAAGCAGAACAATTTGATTTGGCAATTCAAATGCACGGTTCTGGAGTTTATTCTAATCCATTTACTTTAATGTTAGGAGCTAAGGCAACTGCCGGGTTTGTTCGACCTGGAGATCCGGCAGGAAAATTAGATGCTGCTTTGCCGATCTCTGCAACACAAAACGAGGTACAAAAAATTCTATCTTTGGTTAGATTTTTAGGTATTGAACCACAGGGCGAAACAACTGAATTCCCTCTTTGGGTAGAGGATTTAAAAGCAGCAGAAATGTTAATTACCACAGCTACAAAACCTTTAATTGGACTGCATCCAGGCACGAGGGAAGCTACTAAACGATGGTCAGCAGAAAAGTTTATTGCGGTGGGAAAGGCATTACAACAGGAATTCGGCGGCACGATCGTATTATTAGGTGGCGAAGAAGAAAGACAAATTGCTGAGTTAATTGCTGCAAATATTAGTCAAGAAACCTTGAATTTAGCAGGGAAAACTTCGCTGCCGGAATTAGGTGCTATTTTGGCACGACTGGCACTATTAATTACTAATGATTCGGGACCTGCACATATTGCTTATGCCCTTTCTACGCCGACAATTACTATATTTGGCGGGACTGATCCGCAAGTTTGGGGTTCTTTAAATACGGATATTCACAAAACTTTATTACACAAAGTACCATGCCATCCTTGCGATCGCAGCACCTGTTCCGTAGGTTATCTCTGTTTAGAAGGTACAACAGTTACACAAGTTTTAGAAACAGCAAAGACACTCATCCAGAAAGTATCAATCACAGGAAAAAACTGAGGTTTCACTTACCGTATGCTGGTTACGTTTTGAGTTATAATTGCCACCTTTAGTAACAAAAATTCAATAATTTATCCTACATCTACCCTGCGATAGAGAGCATTGATCCCGGATTGCGCTGGATAATTGTGCCAGATGTAACTTTGGCGCTTTCGCTACTGCAAGAAGGCGGAAGTCTCAAGGAATAACCATAAATAAAAGCGCAGATTAAAGAAAAGACTATGGCAACAGCACAAGCAACTATAGATAGCGATGAACTTGACCTCAAACAACTGTTAAGAACTTTAACCGAAGTCAAAAAGGGCAACTTCGGGGCGCGAATGCCGATCGACCAAACAGGCATGGCGGGGAAAATTGCCGACACCCTCAATGATATTATTGATATGAACGAACGCATGGCGGCGGAACTCGATCGCATTAGCAATGTCGTCGGCAAAGATGGGAAAATTTACGAACGCGCCTCTTTGGGCGGGAGTGTTAAAGGTGCTTGGAAAAGTTCGATCGAATCTCTCAATACTTTAATTACTGATTTAGTACAACCGACAGCTGAAACTGCTAGAGTAATTCGGGCAGTTGCCAACGGCGACTTATCTCAAACAATTCCTACAGAAATCGAAAATCGACCTTTGCGGGGGGAGTTTCTCCAAACTGCCCAAATCGTTAACACAATGGTAGACCAGCTTAACTCCTTTGCGGGTGAAGTTACCAGAGTTGCCAGGGAAGTCGGAACGGAAGGAAAACTGGGCGTTCAAGCGGAAGTTAAAGGAGTTGCGGGAACTTGGAAAGATTTGACGGACTCGGTAAACTCAATGGCGGGAAATTTAACCGCCCAAGTTCGCAACATTGCCGAAGTTACCACCGCAGTAGCAAACGGCGACCTTTCTAAGAAAATTACAGTAAATGTTAAGGGCGAGATTTTAGAACTAAAAAACACGATTAACGTAATGGTGGATCAACTTAACTCCTTTGCGAGTGAAGTTACCAGAGTTGCCAGGGAAGTGGGAACGGAAGGAAAACTGGGAGTTCAAGCGGAAGTTAAGGGAGTTGCGGGAACTTGGAAAGACTTAACAGACTCGGTAAACTCGATGGCGGGAAATTTAACCGCCCAAGTTCGGAACATTGCAGAAGTGACAACGGCGGTAGCAAACGGCGACCTTTCTAAGAAAATTACAGTTGATGTTAAAGGGGAAATTTTCGAGTTAAAGAGCACTATTAATATAATGGTGGATCAGCTTAACTCCTTTGCTTCGGAAGTAACGCGGGTAGCGAGGGAAGTTGGCGCAGAAGGGAAACTCGGAGGACAAGCGCAAGTTCCGGGAGTTGCGGGAACTTGGAAAGATTTAACGGATAGCGTGAATTTTATGGCGGGAAGTTTAACCGCCCAAGTTCGGAATATTGCGGAAGTGACAACGGCGGTAGCGAATGGCGACTTGTCGAAGAAAATTACTGTAGATGTGAAAGGCGAAATTTTGGAGTTGAAAAACACGATCAACGTGATGGTGGATCAACTTAACTCCTTTGCATCGGAAGTAACGAGAGTTGCTAGGGAAGTAGGAACGGAAGGAAAACTGGGAGTTCAAGCGGAAGTTAAGGGAGTTGCGGGAACTTGGAAAGACTTAACGGATAACGTGAACTCGATGGCGGATAATTTAACCGCGCAAGTGAGGAACATTGCTGAGGTGGCGACTGCGATCGCAGGTGGCGACTTATCTAAGAAAATTACTGTAGATGTTAAAGGTGAAATTCTGGAACTGAAGAACACCATAAATACAATGGTGGATCAGTTAAGTTCCTTTGCATCGGAAGTAACGAGAGTTGCGAGGGAAGTCGGAACGGAAGGAAAACTGGGAGTTCAAGCGGAAGTTAAGGGAGTTGCGGGAACTTGGAAAGACTTAACGGATAACGTCAACTCGATGGCGGGAAATTTAACCGCGCAAGTGAGGAACATTGCTGAGGTGGCGACTGCGATCGCAAAAGGCGACCTTTCTAAGAAAATTACTGTAGCAGTTAAAGGCGAAATTCTGGAGTTGAAAAACACCGTTAATACAATGGTCGATCAACTTTCGGGATTTGTTTCCGAAGTCACCAAAGTTGCCAGGGAAGTGGGAAGCGAAGGAAAACTGGGAGTACAAGCAGATGTTCGCGGCGTTGCAGGATCTTGGAAAGACTTAACCGATAGCGTAAACTTTATGGCGGGAAGTTTAACCGCCCAAGTTCGGAACATCGCAGCGGTGACGACGGCGGTAGCGAACGGCGACTTATCCAAGAAAATTACCGTTGATGTGAAAGGGGAAATTTTAGAGTTGAAAAACACCGTTAATACAATGGTGGATCAACTCAACTCCTTTGCATCGGAAGTAACGAGAGTTGCGAGGGAAGTGGGAACGGAAGGAAAACTGGGAGTTCAAGCAGAAGTTCGGGGAGTTGCGGGAACTTGGAAAGACTTGACGGATAGCGTGAACTTCATGGCAAGTAGTTTAACTGCCCAAGTTCGGAACATCGCAGAAGTGACGACGGCGGTGGCGAATGGCGACTTGTCGAAGAAAATTACCGTTGATGTGAAAGGCGAAATTTTAGAGTTGAAAAACACTATTAATACGATGGTGGATCAACTTTCTGCCTTTGCGTCGGAAGTAACAAGAGTCGCCAGAGAGGTGGGAAGCGAAGGAAAACTGGGAGTTCAAGCTTATGTGCGAGGGGTGGCGGGAATTTGGAAAGACCTCACGGACAATGTAAACTCGATGGCGGGAAATTTAACCGCGCAAGTGAGGAACATCGCGGAAGTGACAAAGGCGGTGGCGAATGGCGACTTATCCAAGAAAATTACCGTTGATGTGAAAGGGGAAATTCTCGATCTGAAAAACACGATCAACGTGATGGTAGATCAACTTAACTCGTTCGCGTCGGAGGTAACGCGGGTAGCGAGGGAAGTGGGAACGGACGGAATTTTGGGCGGACAAGCGGATGTTAAAGGAGTTGCGGGAACTTGGAAAGACTTAACGGATAGCGTCAACTCGATGGCGGGAAATTTAACCGCCCAAGTTCGGGGTATTGCCAAAGTCGTGACGGCGGTGGCGAATGGCGACTTGAAACGCAAGTTAATGCTGGAGGCGAAGGGAGAAATTGAAACTCTGGCGGATACGATCAACGAAATGATCGATACGTTGGCGACTTTTGCAGATCAGGTAACAACAGTTGCGCGAGAAGTGGGAATAGAAGGAAAACTGGGAGGGCAGGCGAAAGTACCTGGCGCTTCGGGAACGTGGCGGGCGTTAACGGACAACGTGAACGAACTTGCAGCTAATCTTACTACGCAGGTGAGAGCGATCGCAGAAGTTGCCACTGCTGTAACAAAAGGTGACTTGACTCGTTCTATTGCAGTGGAAGCGCAAGGTGAAGTCGCCGCCTTGAAAGATAACATCAACCAAATGATCGCCAACTTGCGCGAAACTACCCAAAAGAATACCGAACAAGACTGGTTGAAAACAAATCTCGCCAAATTTACCAGAATGTTGCAAGGTCAACGAGATTTGGAAACAGTTTCCAAACTGATTTTATCGGAACTCGCGCCGTTAGTTTCCGCCCAACATGGCGTATTCTACTTGATGGAAAATAACGACAACCACAACACATTCTTAAAATTACTCAGCACTTACGCTTATCGGGAACGCAAACATTTAGCTAACCGTTTCCATTTAGGCGAAGGTTTAGTTGGACAATGTGCGCTGGAAAAAGAACGGATTTTAATCACGGAAGTTCCCGGAGATTATATTAAGATAAGTTCCGGTTTGGGTGAATCACCTCCGTTAAATGCCGTAGTTTTACCAGTGTTGTTTGAGGGACAAGTTACCGCAGTAATAGAACTGGCATCTTTCCGCCGCTTTAGCGAAATTCACTTAACTTTCTTCGACCAACTGACGGAAAGTATTGCTATAGTGTTGAATACGATCGCCGCCAGTATGCGGACAGAAGAATTGCTGAAACAATCGCAATCTTTGGCGGAAGAACTACGCAGTCAGCAGAAAGAACTCACCGAAACTAACCAACGTCTCGAACAACAAGCGAAAACTCTCCAAGCTTCCGAAGAATTACTCAAACGCCAGCAAGAACAACTGCAACAAACTAATGAAGAATTAGAAGAAAAAGCCGAATTGTTAGCAGTCCAAAAACGGGAAGTGGAACGGAAGAACCGCGAAATCGAACAAGCGAGAATATCCTTAGAAGAAAAAGCCGAACAATTAGCTTTAACTTCTCGCTACAAGTCCGAATTCTTAGCAAATATGTCTCACGAATTACGGACACCGTTGAACAGTTTGTTAATTTTAGCCCGACTGTTAACAGACAACACCGAACGGAATCTTTCGGATAAACAAGTTGAATATGCCCGGACAATTTATTCAGCAGGTAACGACTTGTTGGGATTAATTAACGACATTCTCGACTTAGCCAAAATTGAGTCTGGCACAATGTCCGTTGAAGTAGACCAAACTTTATTTGTCGATTTACAAAGTCACGTTGAAAGGAATTTCCGCCAAGTAGCTGTAGATAAAAAACTCGACTTTAACCTGCAATTTGACTCAGGATTACCGAGAGCAATTTACACCGATTCTAAGCGACTCCAACAAATATTGAAAAACCTCTTAGCTAACGCCTTTAAGTTTACCGAAAGAGGTCAAGTTACCGTAAATGTAAGAGTAGCAACTCAAGGTTGGAGTCCCGAACAGTCAAATCTTAACCATGCCAACATGGTAATTGCTTTCGCCGTGAAAGACACCGGAATTGGCATTCCCCCAGAAAAACAACAAATCATTTTTGAAGCATTTCAACAAGCAGATGGCACTACCAGTCGGAAGTATGGCGGAACGGGTTTAGGATTATCAATTAGTCGAGAAATTGCCCGGTTATTGGGTGGCGAAATCAAGCTGATCAGTGAAGTTGGCAAGGGTAGTACTTTCACACTTTATCTGCCGCAAACATACCTATCTCAAGACGGAGTAAAAAATCGACGAGATGGCGAAGATCGAAAGAATAAGGAAGAAACTACTCCCTTACTTACTGTCAGTCCCAAAAATAATGGAACAGGGGAAAAAGTGAGTGCTTCTGGACCTCCAGTTGTAAGTATACAGTCACGAGAAATTGAGGACGATCGCGACGAAATCCTACCAGGCGATCGCACTCTGCTAATTGTTGAAGATGACCAAAAATTTGCCCGAATTTTACGAGATATGGTCAAAGAACAAGGTTTTAAAGCATTAGTAGCAACCAGAGGCGATCAAGGTTTAGCGATGGCGAGGGAATTTAAACCAACTGCGGTTATCCTCGATATTCGTCTGCCAATTATGGATGGTTGGACGGTGCTCGATCGCTTAAAACATGACCCAAATACTCGCCATATTCCCGTTCACATTATGTCAGTGGAAGAAGGGAAACAGAGGAGTTTACAACAAGGTGCGATCGCTTATTTACAAAAACCAATTAGTAGCGAAGCATTGGGTAATGCTTTTGCCAAAATTAAGGAATTTGTAGAACGTCCGGTTAAGAACTTACTAATCGTAGAAGATGACGAAGTTCAACGCCAAAGCATTATCGAATTAATCGGTAATAGTGATGTCGTTAGCACTGGTGTCGCTACGGGTGCAGCTGCTTTAGCTACACTTAAATCGGGACGATTTGATTGTGTGGTGCTAGATTTGGGATTACCAGATATGACTGGTTTACAACTAATTGAACAAATCAAACAAGAACCAAATTTAGGTTATTTACCAATCATTGTTTATACCGGAAAAGAACTTTCAACCCAAGAAGAAACCGAATTACGCCGCATTTCTGACACAATTATTGTGAAGGGAGTGCGATCGCCAGAACGGTTGTTAGATGAAACCGCTTTATTCCTGCATCGAGTTCAAGCTAATTTACCTGCACCCAAACGTTTAATGTTGGAACAATTGCAACAAAACGAACCAATTTTATCAGGGAAAAAAGTTTTAATTGTTGATGATGATGTGCGGAATATTTTCGCCCTCACCAGTATGTTGGAAAGTCATCAAATGCAGGTACTTTATGCTGAAAATGGTAGAGATGGCATTTCCGTTTTACAAAATCATCCAGACATTGATTTAGTGCTAATGGATATCATGATGCCAGAAATGGATGGTTATGAAACCATGCAAGCAATCAGGCAAAATCCACAATTTCAAAATCTGCCAATGATTGCTTTAACTGCTAAAGCAATGAAAGGCGATCGCGAAAAATGTATCGAAGCAGGCGCTTCAGATTACATTACTAAACCTGTCGATAACGATCAATTAATCTCATTATTGCGGGTGTGGTTGTATCGATAGAAACCGGGAAAAATGAAGATAAAGTATGAAAAGTAGATAGAAAATTTCATACTTTATCGCTTGCCCCAGTTTTATGTCCCCTAGACACCGAAATGAATTGGAAGAAATCGAAATTAAATTACTACTCGAAGGCATTTATCTCTACTATGGTTTTGATTTTCGTAACTACGCTATGGCATCCTTAAAACGTCGAATCTGGAACATAATTCAGGCTGAAAACCTTAACACCGTCTCAGGATTACAAGAAAAGGTGTTACACGATCCTGCTTGTATGGAACGGTTTCTATTAGGTTTGTCGGTAAATGTAACCTCAATGTTCCGCGATCCGAGTTTTTATGTTGCTTTTAGAAATCAAGCCATTCCTTTACTACGAACTTATCCTTTTATTCGGATTTGGCACGCTGGTTGTTCTACAGGTGAGGAGGTTTATTCTCTAGCAATACTGATGTTTGAAGAAGGTTTATATCACCGTTGTCGCTTTTACGCTACAGACATGAATGAATCTGTACTTCGTCAAGCTAAAGCGGGTATTATGCCGCTGAATTTAATGAAAGAATACACTCAACTCTATCTTCAGGCAGGTGGTAAAAGTGAGTTTTCCGAGTATTATACCGCAGCTTATAATGGCGCAATTATTCGCTCTTTCCTGAGAGAAAACATTATCTTTTCCCCCCATAATTTAGTGACAGATGCTTCTTTTAATGAATTTAATGTGATTCTCTGTCGGAATGTTTTAATTTACTTCGATCGCACGCTCCAAGAACGAGTACATAAGTTACTATATGAAAGCTTACGAATGTTTGGCATTTTAGGACTGGGGAAACACGAAACACTGAAAACGACCGCTTACGAGAATTATTATGAAGAGTTGGATAGCCAAGAAAAAATCTATCGGAGGATCGCTTAATGGATTTTAAAATAGTAGTTATAGGTGCATCTTTGGGCGGATTTAATGCTTTGCAGGTAATTTTAGCACAATTACCGAAAGATTTACCTGTGGCAGTGGCGATCGCTCAACATCGTCATCGATATTCTAATGGAGAATTAATTACCTACTTACAAGAAACCACTGTATTACCAGTCAGAGAAGCAGAAGACAAACAACCAATTACTCCCGGAATAGTTTTCTTGGCACCAGCTGATTATCATTTATTAATAGAACCAGGGTATTTTGCTCTTTCTAAAGATGCCCCCGTCACTTATGCAAGACCATCAATAGATGTTTTATTTGAGTCGGCTGCTGATGCTTATGAGGAGCAAGTTATCGGTATAATTTTAACAGGAGCTAGCAATGATGGTGCTAAAGGATTAGCCAAAATTCAAGCTTATGGAGGAACAGCAATTGTCCAAAAACCAGACACAGCCGAATGTCCAGTTATGCCAGAAGCAGCAATTAAAGCAGTAAAAGAACCGCAGATTTTACCTTTGGCTGAAATAGTTCCTTTTCTGAATTCCCAAATAAAATCACAGGTTTTAATTTGAATCGGAAATCAAGCACCGATCGCTCAAATTTCATCTTTTCCCGTGAAAAATATATGCCAACTGTACCACGTTGAAATAAGTATATGCAATCTGAACCCAAAGTAAACGTCCTGTTAGTAGATGATCACCCCGAAAATCTAATTGCTTTAGAAGCAATATTAGATGGACTTGGACAAAATTTAGTCAAAGCAGGTTCAGGCGCAGAAGCTTTACGATGTTTACTGAATCAAGATTTTGCAGTAATTTTGTTAGATGTACAAATGCCCGGAATGGATGGGTTTGAAACTGCAACTTTGATTCGCCAAAGGCAAAGGTCACGCAACACACCAATCATTTTTCTGACAGCTTTTAGTACCAGCGATAACTTAATGTTTAAAGGTTATTCTTTAGGGGCAGTAGATTATTTATTAAAACCGCTCGATCCAGTTATATTAAATTCTAAAGTATCCGTATTTGTTGACCTATTCAAAAAAAATCTAGAAGTCCAACACCAAGCAGCACAATTAGCTGCAATGAATGCCGAACTTAAACAAAGCGAAGAAAGATTTCGTACTTTGAGTGCTTGTTCTCCAGTAGGCATATTTCTCACTGATACCTTCGGGAGATGTACTTATAGCAACCCTCGATTTCAAGCAATTTGTGGTTTTATTACTGCCGAAAGTTGGTACGGAGAATTTGCGAATCTAACGTTACCAGAAGACCGGGATATGTTATTAATTGAATGGCCTAATTCTATTCACCAAGGACAACCATATTCTGGGGAATTTCGCATTTATCAACACGATAAATCCCTGCGTTGGGTACATATTCGCACTGCCCCCATGCTTTCCGATAATGGCACATTGTTAGGTCATGTAGGCACAATTGAAGACATTACAGAACGCAAACAAGCGGAAGCAGTACGCGAACAATTTATCCGCGAACACGCTGCTAGACAGCAAGCGGAAGAAGCTAACCGGATGAAAGACGAATTTTTAGCAATTCTTTCTCATGAACTTCGCACACCATTAAACTCAATTTTAGGTTGGTCGCGGTTGTTAGTTACGAAAAAATTTGATGAAAAAACTAGGACAAAAGCTTTAGAAACAATTGAACGCAATGCGCGATCGCAAGCTAGATTAGTTAATGATATTCTCGATGTTTCGCAAATTATTCAAGGCAACTTACGGTTATCTATTCAACCAGTTAATTTACAGAATTTAATTGAAGTAACTGTAGAAACAGCACGCCCCCAAGCTGAAGAAAAATCAATCGAGATTAAAACATATTTATACCCAGATGCACTTAGAGTTACTGGAGATGCAGAACGATTAAAACAAATTTTGACTAATTTGCTTTCTAATGCCATTAAATTTACTCCCGAATCAGGAGTAATAGAAATCTGGTTGAAATTACGAGAGACTACAGAAACATCAATAGGTAATCAATACGCTCAGTTACAAGTAATTGACCAAGGTATTGGTATAACTCCAGAATTTTTACCTCATGTTTTTGATAGCTTCCGGCAAGGAAATAGCAGCATTAGTAGACCTTACGGCGGATTAGGTTTAGGATTAGCGATCGCTCGTCACCTAGTAGAATTACATGGCGGAACTATTAGAGCACAAAGCGAAGGCGAAGGGAAAGGCGCAACTTTTACGATCGATCTACCCCTGAACAGTTGCATTCCTGAAACTGAAATAACTCAAAAAAAAATAATGAAACCTTCGGGGAATGAATATGAAAATGAAGAATTAGATTGTCAGGTAAAACGCGATCGTACTCAACTTTTATTAGTGGAAAATCATGCCAGCACTAGCGAATAAGCAGTTTGTAGTTTGTAGGGTGCGTCAGACACTACAATTTTAAGCGAGTCACGATAATTTTAAGGTTCTGACGCACCCTACGGAATATAACTGTACTCAAAACAGATTATCCTTTTCTAAGGAAGGGGATTGTAGTCTGTGAGGATTAACGATGTACATTGTACAAATTGCCTCTGAATGCGCTCCTGTGATTAAAGCAGGGGGCTTGGGCGATGTAGTATATGGGCTCAGTCGAGAGCTAGAGATTCGGGGGCATGGGGTAGAATTAATTCTGCCAAAGTACGATTGTATGCGGTATGACCATATTTGGGGACTCCATGAAGCCTACCGCGATTTAATGGTGCCTTGGTTTGATGGCGCTATTCGCTGCAATGTCGATTGTGGTTGGGTACATGGGCGGCTATGCTTCTTTATCGAACCCCTCTCTGAGGATAATTTCTTTAATCGGGGTTGCTATTACGGTTGTTTAGACGATCATTTGCGCTTTGCCTTTTTCAGTAAGGCGGCTTTAGAATTTCTCTTAGTGACTAATAAGCGTCCCGATGTGATTCATTGCCACGATTGGCAAACAGGTTTAGTTCCAGTCATGCTATTTGAAATTTACAAATATCATGGGATGGAAAATCAACGAGTATCCTACACAATTCACAATTTTAAACATCAAGGAGTAGCAGGTGCTAATGTTCTTTGGGCAACCGGATTAAATAATGAACCTTATTATTTTACTGAAGATCGCTTAATGGATAATACCCATCCAACGGCGATCAATTTTATGAAAGGGGGAATTGTTTACTCAAATTTTGTGAATACAGTTTCACCTCATCATGCTTGGGAAGCAAGATTTACTGAGGTTGGTTGCGGTTTAGGTAAAACTTTGTACGATCATCAACATAAGTTTGGTGGGGTGCTCAATGGGATTGATTATGAGGTGTGGAATCCGGTGGTCGATCGCTACATTCCCTATCACTACAGCAGCGATGATTTGAAAAGTAAAACCCTCAATAAAAAAGCTCTTCGCGAACGACTTTGGCTCAATCATAGTGACAAACCAATTATTTGTTACATCGGCAGATTAGACGACCAAAAAGGTGTGCATTTAGTCCATCATGCAATTTATTATGCTTTACATAAAAAAGCGCAATTCGTGTTATTGGGAGCAGCTACCGAACCGGGAATTAATTCTTGGTTTTGGCATGAAAAAAATCACCTCAATACTAATCCCGATTGTCACATTGAATTGGGTTTTAACGAGGAATTATCTCATTTAATTTATGCTGGTGCGGATATGATTGTCGTGCCTAGCAATTACGAACCCTGCGGATTAACACAAATGATTGGGTTAAAATATGGCACTGTGCCAATTGTTCGCGGCGTTGGCGGTTTGGTAAACACAGTTTTTGATTGGGATTATGATGAAAATAAACCCCAAGAAGAACGCAACGGTTTTGTGTTTTATCAGACAGATAATGGGGCGATCGAATCGGCGATCGATCGAGCCATTGACTTATGGTATAAATCTCCAAAATTGTTCCGCCAATTGATGATTCAAGGCATGGAATGTGACTACTCATGGAATCATCCCGGCGCTCAATATGTAGGGATTTACGATCATATTCGGCATAAGTAGGGGACTGGGGACTGGGGACTGGAGACTGGGGAATTTTAACCAGGATTTACAGATTTACCAGATTTCTTGATTAATCATGAACATCAAGTAAATCAATAAATCCTGGTTGAATTTGTAGGGGCGGGTGAGAGCAGATAATTCGGAAATCACAGCAGAAGAATTAACCACAAAACCCGCCCTTCCAGAGTTTGTGGGAATTGGCGAGCGCAGATAATTCTGTAATTACAGTAGTAGAATTAATAACAAAACTAATTCTTGCAGAGGTAAGGGCGGGTTTTGTCCAGAGATTGTTTGTAAGCGACAAAGGTTATCTGCTCTCACCCGCCCCTACATCAATTTCCTCTTGTCTCTTTGTCTCCTTTCCTATCTGCTCAGGCAAAGGAAGAAACTATGTCAGATATTGAAAAAGTGCGAGAGCTAATTCTCAATTCCCTAGATGCAAAAGTACTCGATCTGAGCGATTACGAACTAACAAGTTTGCCAGCAGAAATTGGACAACTCGATTCTTTGGAATGGCTCGATCTGAGCGGCAACCAACTGAGAAGCCTGCCAGTAGAAATTGGAAAACTGCATTCCTTAAAAACGCTCTGTTTGTCCTATAACGAATTGACCAATCTACCAGCAGAGATTGGGCAACTGCATTCCTTGCAATCTCTCGAACTGAACAACAATCAACTGAGAAGTTTGCCAGCAGAGATTGGGCAACTGCATTCTTGGAAATTGATCGATCTCAGAGGTGAGCAACTGACAAGTTTGCCAGAAGTAGAGATTGAGCAACTGCATTCTTTGACCAGAAAAATGGGTGCAAGCCCCGTCCTTGCAGGACGGCTTTAGTTGTGTTAAGCTAATTGCCGTATAAGTTTTCCACGTCAGATGATTGTTTTAGAGTTTAAAGCCCAAGGGAAAACAAATCAATATAAAGCCATTGATGAAGCAATTAGGACTGCCCAATTTGTCCGCAATAAATGCCTCCGATACTGGATGGACAATCGGGGAATAGGGCAGAAAGAATTGTATCGTCACAATACAGCATTGAGAGCAGAATTCCCTTTTGTTAAAGCTTTAAACTCTCATGCTTGCCAAGTTGCAGTGGAATGGGCTTATTCAGCAATTGCTCGATTTTACGAGAATTGCCGCAAGTCTGTTCCAGGGAAAAAGGGCTATCCAAGGTTTAAGAAAAACTGTCGTTCAGTTGAGTACAAAACTTCGGGATGGTCACTTTCTGAAACTAGGAAACAAATCACCTTTACCGATAAGAAAGGGATTGGCAAGTTAAAACTCAAAGGAACGTGGGATCTGAACTTCTACCAATTAGAGCAGATAAAACGAGTC
>NZ_JBHFNQ010000163.1:0-26540 GCF_041929345.1 Floridaenema aerugineum BLCC-F46 | reverse complement strand
GAATGGCGATGAATTATTAGCGGCACTAGATGGGGTGCAAGCTAGTAGTATTAGCAGTGCTAATTTCACTTTCGGTTAGTGCGGTTTAACTGGAAAGTTTTGAGTGAAGGATTGAATATTTTAATCCTTCACTCAAGTATTTTAAAGGCATTAGCTTTATAGTCTGTTGTCACAATTAATTACACAATAATTTGGGCTAGAAGCCCTATCTAGTAAAGAATCAATATGTAATTAATTCTGTCCAATTACTTAGTTGAGGAGAAAGAGAGTTAAGCGATCGCTTCAAATAAACCTTTTTAATCTAAGCATTACCAAGGCGACTCCAAAGTAACTTCCGAATTTTCTAATTTCTCAGTTGATTGAGAAGCTGATACACTCAAAAGCTGCGAAGCAATTTGTTCCCTTAAATCCATCGCTTCATCCAATTGAGAGGGGTCAATTAATTGAGAACGAGCAATCAACCTGGGACAAACTTGTGAGTGCCAAAGTTTTTCACACTCAGAAATCCTTTTTTGGTCAGATTTAGGAATGGGAATAGTCAACGGATAAGGAATTGACCCCTCACCACCAGAAGAATAACCTGGATTAGTAATCACGCACTTACCTTGGGGAAAGCGCATAATTTCATCTGGGGTAATAATCGGCATAGTTTGCAATCTATCAGCCATCGTCACACTGCGCCCTTCTTTCGATTGAGTAATAGAGCGTTCTTTGACAATCAATTCTTTTTGACCGTAAGATTGAGAAAACTTTTCCGCAGTCGAGTAATTAGCAGGATTGTACAAAATTTTAGTACTGCAAGCACTCGATATCGCAGCTGCTAAATTCTCACCATAAGCATTAGCCAACTGTTCTAAACTTTGCACGCCCAAAACAAAACAAGCACCATTACTGCGATACTCATTAATCCATTGAGGTAAAGCATAGAGAAAAATAGAAGGCAATTCATCAATAAAGATTCCCAGAGGTTGAGAACGTGGTTGAGCCAAATTTTTAACAACAGTCATGTGAAAAGCAGCAGCTAATAAAGGGCCAACCGCATCTCGCCGTTCATCATCCAACTTAAAAATTAACATTTGTTTGCCCGATAACTTAATAGGAATGGTAGTTTTTCCTAAAAAAGAAGACAGCAAATTCCGTTTAATAAACCCAGAAAAAATGCCAGCGGTTGTAGTATCAATACTAGCAACCGTTTTTTCACTATCTTTGGCTTTAAGATATTGGCGAAAACTAGAAGCCACCCAAACCGAAACTTTGTGATGTTGGATTGCAGTAGCTAACTTACTAATAAATCCCTCACTTGAAATCAAACCATAAACTGTACCCAAATCAGGACAATCGCTACTTTTAGCTAATTGAATCAAAGCCGTAGCTAACATATCAGCAGCTTTAGCAAAAAAGTCATGTTCTCCCTTATTACCAGTAGCATTAGCATTAATCACCCGAGCGATTTGAGTAGCAGTTTCTGCATCTTCTTCATTTCTCATAAAATCCAAAGGATTGATGACTTCAGAATAAGGCTCACCAGGGGCAAAAATCCGCACATCATACCCATACCTAGCAGCCATTGGTGCTAACAATTGCATCTGGCTACCCTTCTTATCGTAGATAATTAAAGGGAAACCCTGTACCATACAACTTTCGGCCATCCTATCAATAGAACCGTAAGTTTTACCACTTCCGGGAGCACCCAAAACTAAAATAGAACGTTCAGCATGAGGAATCCAAACCGTAGGAGAAGCACCCAAAAGAGTTTGAATTCTAGCTGCCATTCCCTGAAATTTACCCGACCACCAATAACGAGGAGAACCACACCAAAAGCAAACTTGATTGTGCTGACGTTTACGGATTTGTTTGAGCGCCAGGTTAGTAGCTGCTAACTTTTCTGCTACTCCCACCACTCGTCCAGTAGAAATTTTCCCTTTCCTTTTCCCACCTAGTTGAGTTAGAAGAATAATCAGTACCAAAGCACCTATCATTCCTAGCCCTTGGGGGTTAGCAAAACTTTTAAATAATCCCGAAAAATCAAAACTCGATTGATAACCAGAAGCAGGTTTAGTTGCCACTGATTGTTGATGTGATAGCTGTCCTAAGTGATAATTAATCATGATTTTGATAGAAGAATGCGAATACTTTTGGTTGGTTGAAAAGAACTGCCATTAAAGCAATAAGTTAAAGTTAGTAAAGACTGCTGCTTAACTTGTTTGATTTCTAGGCAAGGTAAAGCAGTGGCAGAAATATCGGGGCTAATACTAATCAAGGAATGTTGTGGAGGCAGGTTAGGTTGCAAATAAGTACTTAATACTTGCTGATACGATTGTTCTTTTGCTAAATAAGCCACATATAAACAACCAATTCTACCGCAAGTTTGCGGATGATTAAAGTTGAAGATGTGCAAATACCCATTATCCTTAGTCGGAATAGAAGCTGCTAATACATTGTGCAAATGGTCAGGTGTAGCAGAAGTATTTTGGGAAACTGCTAATTGCCATAAACCAGATGGTACAGCATCAATTGTTTTCCAATTTAAAGGTACTGCTGCTACTGAATTGGTGCTACAACCATTAAGCAGTAAAGTACCAATAAGCAAGAAAATCGCTAAACTGAAATGGAATATTTGTACCAACCGCACCAATTTCGGTGAAACAATGATTTTGTGATTTATGATTTGCATAAATTAGCTCGTTCTTTGTAGCGTCTCAAAACATCTAAACCGTAACTTTTTAAACTCAATCGCCCAAAAACATCAGTTGCTTGCCCATCAACTAAAGAAGCATCGCCACCGAAATGCTTTTGAGCTATCCTTTCAATCAAACGTTCGCCCGCAAAAGGTTGCCCAGTGGTAGGGTCAATTTCAGAGGTAGTGCGCGTAATTTTGTTAAGCAAAGCAGCTTTCATCGCCGCTTCTTGGTCAGCCGGAGGGTAAAACTGAAATAGCTCTGCTGGTGTAATAGTCGCGCCCGAATTAAGCTGGTTCAGCCATGCTTGACCACCTGGTTTATTAACTATTGCCTGTACTGCATCAGGGTTGTAACTCATATCTTGGTACTTACCCAAAGCACGTCCGCAGTTACGTCCCCCATCAGCACACACATAAGGGCCAATAGCATCAGGTTGACCGCTACTTTCTACAGAAGCAATGGCACTTTTGAGTGCAGCTACATTAACACCAGCGGGAGAATTAGCAATCGTAGGGCAGGGTTCATCAGGAGTTACCGCCGGAGGTGATGATGTAGCCAATACCTTAGAGGTAGTGCTAGTTTGTGGCACAGCAGTTGCTCTCATCTGCTGGCTATCCAAAGTGCCAATAAATATTGGTGCATTCACCCGATAGGTAAGGAAGGGAACTGGGCCAATAAAATAAGGTGTGGCACCGCAAAAGTTCTGAAAGCGGAAGTACAATGCAGTATCAACCGTATCCGTTGTTTCATCTGGTTCCATGACCACTACCTTAAAAGCACTACCAAAAGGCAATCGTCCTGTAGGTTCTTGACCACCATTAACAAACTTCAAGCAACCCCAGCCACCTTCTACTTGTTGATATTTACCCGATATCCAAGAACGACCTTCAAATTCACCACGTACAGTTCTTCCAGAGTTTTCCAAATCATCAAGTTCAATGTAGGGACAATCTTGACCCTGACAGGGAACAGAAAAACCAGCTACATCCGAACCTGAGATAGTACGCCACCGCTTCTGTTCGGCTTTACCCCAAATAAAATCTATCCGGGCAAACACCTGACCTAACTGGGTTAAGGGAAGAGGAAATTCAGATAATGGCAGAGTATTCAGGGCAGGTACATCAGCAATCAGCGTATCTGACCAACCCTGAAATTGACCTAACTGCACAGATTCTACTTGGGGAATGTCACCAATTGTATATGCTGACAAATCAATTTCATTTAATTTTAATTCCCCTAAAGTTGGATTTTGAGTTAATAAATCAGCAAGGGTAGAATTACTATTTACAATCAGTCCTTGGTTTTGCAACAATGCCGCAATTGGAGGTACTTGATTTGCAGAAAAGTTACCTAAAGAAGGTACGATATCAACCAAATGCTTGAGAGTTTGTTGACCTAGTAAGGGAAAGCTGTTGATACCGATTGTTTTTAAGTCCAAGCCCTTGACAATATTAGCCAAATTCAACAAATCAGGTTTGAGAGCAGTTTGAATATCTGCTAATGTCAAATATTGGTCTGGTGTTTGTCCTGCCTTCCAAGTGCGTGTTTTTCCAGCAAAAGTGAAAGTACCGCTTTCTTGAATTGGAGGCAGGGAACCAAAGGATATTCTCTGCCAATCTGGTAGCAATGCTTGAGTTGCATTAGTTGAATCAAATGCAGCTAATCTCATTGGTAAATTAAATTCTGTATTGAGTTTTTGTTGTGACATAATTGGCAAGTTCGCTGTGGTAAATATCACCAAACAGGAAGAGAGCAATACCAAAATGACAAAGCGAAAGTATTTCATAAAAAGCTAATCAAAAGCTGATAATAATTATTTTTAAGGTAATCATCGAGTAATCAGCACTAACTTGAGATAGAAAAATATCTACGTCAATAGTGATAGCGATTTTTAATAAAAAAATACCGTTTCTTTAAGGGGAAACGGCAATCAAGAAGAAGAGGTTAGTGGATGGCGAGTAGGGGTTAGGGAAGAGAATAATTTAAGCGCGATTACTCTAACTCTAAACCTGAATTGCTAGAGTAATCATGAGTAGGATTAGGATGAGAAAATGTCTCAGTATAAGGGGTATCGAAGACATTAATTTCGTAAGGATTTTCAGCATAAGCATTGGTAATATGCTCTGTATGATATGCAGTATTTTCGACACCCCAATTGTGGGCAGATGGAGCTAAATCATATCCAGAACCTCCCGCCCATCCATTATTTCCATTTTCCTCAAAAAGATTACCACCGTAAGCTTGATTTTGGTCGTTCATAAAGTTTACCGATTTACTAAATTAATTGCTTGATTTAATAGTATTAATTATCCCCACATTCTGACTCTATCAAAAGCGATAAAGCAGCAAACATGGAAATAAAAACAAGAAATATGTTGAGCAAAAATGATAGTTTATGTAAATATAAACTACCAAATTAGAATAGAATAAAAACGCATTTTTCAGGAATTATAATTCAAAGTTATTCTCTCCCCTTGTCCCCTTGTCCCCTTGTCCCCTCTGCTCCCCTGCTCCCCTGCTCCCCTGCTCCCCTGCCCCTCTGCCCCTCTGCCCCCCTGCTCCCCTGCCCCTTCAGGCATACCAAACAAAACTTCAGGCTCTTTAGCCCAGCGACTTCTATCAGGTGAAGAAGCAGGACGAGCATAAGATGCTTTATTGCGGATTTCGATAATTTTATCTTCCTCTCGAATCATACTAGGAGTAAAGCTGTAACGTTGTGCCAAAAAGTCTTTGACAGTCACATTTAAAGGTTGTTTACTTAACAGTTCGGCAGGAAATTGTAAACTATTGCGGTAAAAAGCTTCCTGGGCTGTTTTGCGGACGAGATTACCAATTTCAGCTGGAGTTAGCAATTTAGTTTCTCGCAATAGCCGCCACCAATCTGGTTCGCTAAAATCTAAACCAGGGAAATATTTAGCTAAATGCAATTTGAAAATTTCATATCTCGCACCAGTATGTGGTAAATCTACAAAAACGATATCATCAAACCGACGAATTAATTCAGGGGGCAAAAATTCTAATCTATTAACAGTAGCCATTACTAATACTTGAGAAGTTCTTTCCTGCATCCAAGTGAGCAATTTACCTGCTAATTGCCGGGATATTCCCCCATCATTATCAGAATCAAAACCAGCAAAACCTTTATCAAAGTCATCGAAATAAAGCACCAAGCCATATTTACCTAAAGAATCACAAAATTGCAAAAACTCGCGTAAATTCTTTCGTGATTCGTAAGCAGTAGTACCGCGCAATCCTGCCCAATCAGCAGCTATCATCGGAACGCCCATTTTAGATGCAGCTAACTTAGCACTTAAACTTTTCCCTGTACCAGGTGGACCCCACAATATTAAACCTTTAGGGAATGTAAGATTATGTTGTTTAGCTTCTGGTTTGAGTAAGGCAGCAGCACGTTCCAGTATTCCTTCTAATAAATCTAAACCACCTACAGCAGGTACATCCGGTTTGCTGATGAATTCAATTCCTTGACCCTTTAACTTCGAGGTTTTATAAGTCAGTACTTGTTCAATTAGTTGAGCCACAGTAAAAGTATTTTTTGTTAATCGTAACAGGAGTGTTTGTAGTTCGTAAGCAGGTAAACCCAGACAAGTTCTTACTAAGCTATCCGATTCTTCTGATGTAATAAAATCAGTACAACATTTTTCAACTATCTGCTTTACTTGAAAAATATCTGGCAGTGGGTTAACCAGAACTGGTACTAAAGCTACTAATTCTGGAGGTAATTCAACATAAGTTTCAAGTGCTATCAACAATTGTTGTTGCCCTCTAGTAGACAAATCATAAGCAAGGTTACTAATCATAGCTAATTGGGAAGGCGACCAGATTCCCTGATTATCAGGAATAAGAACACCTTCAAAAACAAACATTCCTGGTATTTGGCTATTATCTAAAAGCCATGCTAAACCTGAAGAGCAGGAAAAATTAGTGGGAATAAGTTGTATATTTCCATCAAAGATTACCTGCCGTAAAGATGGATAACCACAATTCCAAAAATATAAAGGTAATCCTTGTTGTTGAGCAACAGACAAGAGAAATTCTAATACCTTGAGGCGTTCGGTTAAAGGAGTTTCTACAGCAATAAAACACTGATCTTGCTGGAATAAAGTTGGTAAATCTTGGAGATATTGCATGATTAAATTCCTGTTTAAGGTAAATAAGTTTGGCGATAATTTTGTTTAGCCCATTTTTTAGCTTGGCGAGTAGTCCACATAAGGTCTGAAGGCAACTTTGGTAGATTTTCAAGTTGAGCTAGATAAGAGTAATCGCCAGTTACTCGTGCGATTACAGAAGCAATCACTTGGCAGCAACTTTGAGGATATTGAACTACTTGTTTTTCTGAGAAACGCACCACTACCCAGTTACCAGCAGTAAAAAATTTATTTCTGATATCGTCTTTAGCACTGTCTATACAGTGTGATGGTTCTTTGGTATTGCCAACGTAAGGTTCATCAATTTCGATATCAATGCTAAGTCCGCTTTTATGGAACAAAGCGAAGTCAACTGAATAAGGGAAGTCTAATACTGGGTTTTTAAATTGCAATCCCGGCACGATGTTAGGAAAGAATTGTTGTAAGATTTGTTGAAATGCTTTTTCAGAAACTCCTACTTGTGCGTTGCCAACTCCTATAGATGTGATTACAGAATCAGCAAGTAATACACTTAGTTGATGTTCTCTATCGGGAGAAGATAATTGTGGGACTTGTTGAGCATCTGTAATTTGTTTGTGATGGTGTTTTTAGTGGTTGGTAGATGCGGGAACATCACGCCGAACATTCCGAATAAAATGACTAGCCAAGCCATAACAACCAACCAAAAGGGAGATAGAAAAGTAAAAGAAACAGCCATCAGTACACTAACTATAAATAGCAATAAGTAGGGATAATATTTCGGGCGGGGAGGAGGAACTGATTTGATTGTTAGTTCTTGAATTGGTTGCAATTGGTGTGTTCGCTTTGTAGGATGGTGAGCTAAAAACTTGAGAATCTTTTCGGGATAGAGGATAACGGGATAAGTTTGGTTCATTGAACATTTCCGATTCCTAAACTACCCAATTGCGTAAGTACGGGTAAAGGGATTTTTACTGTTTGGGCTAACTCAACTAAAGATTGATAATTCGTATTTCTAGCTCTTGCTAAAAAGTCTCGGACTTTGTATACGATAGGGTCAGATGTAGTGCTATAACCTCTGGCTATAGCAATTTGCAAACCCCGTTCAATATCATCAAGGGTAGCTTGACGAGAAAAGCCAACTTGTAAAACTGGTTCTTTTCCATTGGGAGAAGAAGTAACATTAGCCACACTTAAGCCATGATAAACAGGTGTCGCTGTTCCAGGGCGGATATTGAAAGTGTAGAGGCGCACATTACCATCTGTAGTTTTAGTTTTGATAAACAAATTGGTTTCTCTAGCAGTAGTCAGATTGGGAAATTTCAAAGGCAATATTTGACGCAGAAATAATGTAGTCGCTTTGCCTTTATCTAAAGGAGTATCGGTAGCATAAGTGAATCGACTGGGGTCTGCCAAAAATACTTGAATAATTTGTTCGTTAACGAGCGAAAAATCAATTGCCGTTGCTCTACCAGACCAAACTTCGATAGTACGTGCTGCTTGAGTTAGTCCACTACCTTCATCTGGAGTGATAGTAATTATGGCAGGTTGAGTGGCTTTAATAGAATGATTGGATTGTGCTCGTGCCACGCTAGGATAACAAAGAGTTAAGCATATTATTGCTGCTTTGATAGAGAAGTTTTTCATCTTTTACTCCTTTAACGAGTCACTTGAAAAAAGGTATTGAAAAACACGGAAACTTTAGTTCCTTGAGGTACGACAGCCACAGGAGTACGCTGCGAAATCTCTTGGGTAGTGCGGTCAGCACGTTGGGTTAATCGTTGGGACATCGGTCGGAAAAATCCTTCCATTGCAGCTGCCAAAATATTAGGTTCCCTGGCAGTAGTAGTAATAGTTTGACTGCTAAATCCACCACTGGAAATCATGGTTGCTGATTGGCTTTGGTTTTGATTGACAACTTGAGCAGCACGTCCGGCTGCACCTAATAAACCAATCAGAATGTCTTGTCTGGCAATCTCGCTACCTGGATTTCCCATGCCTTTTGCGATTAACGGATTGCCATTTTCACCGCGAATCAGAATGCTATTTCTCGGAACTTGTTGTTGACGAATCTGACCATAACTATCAGGATAAACAACAGCAACTACAGTTTGGTTGACTAACTTGTTATCAGAGCTAACAGAATCAACTTCTGTAATCAAAATGCTACCTTTGGGAAAAGCAATTCGATTATCAGTAGACAAAACATCTTCTTCTAATTCCACCGCAAACCGTCCAGAATTAGCTGACTTTTCTGTTGTCCAAATCATCGGAACTAACACCTTAGCTTGAGCAAGGGTACCAATTTGAATTTGCATCGGTTCCCCTGGTGTGATAGTGGGAGCAACTTCAGATTCGGATACAGGCGTGCCATTCAAAATGCCTCGTTCTCCTGGTGTTAAATCAGCTGGAATAGCAGCAATTGTGGTGCTATTTGGAGAACTGCTTTCATCTGAATTGGTATGGTTGAGAGAAACCACAGGAATTGTTTCGGAGTTTGATTGAGTTGTTGTAGATGGCGCTGTGGAAATAACAGTCGGTGTGGGAACAGTAGCTTTTTCTTCGGTTGTGGTTGTGGTTTGCTGTCCGATAGTTGCCAATTGATTCCAACGTTCAAAGGGGTCAATTTCAGGTGTGTTTGGCACAGGTGGACGGGATACAGCAGCTACTTGCGGTGGTTGCGGTACTGGTATCCTTTCCCGAATCACTCTGGGAGGTGGTGCAGGTTCCCGGATAATTTTCGGAGGCGGTGCTGGTTCTCGGATGATTCTCGCTGGCGGCGCTGGCTCTCGAATGATTCGTGGAGGTGGTGCAGGTTCTCGAATGATTCTTGGCGGTGGTGCAGGCTCTCGGATAATTCTTGGCGGTGGTGCAGCTGCTTGTCTTGTCACTGGAGGTGATGGAACTGGTTTTGCTGCTGTAGAAGTAGGTGTAGGAGCGGGTGCAGGTAGCTTTTGTTCCTGTTGTTGGCGACTTAGTTGATTTCTAAAAGCCAATTCTGCTTTCAATCGAGCCGCTTCATCGCTATTAGGAGCAGTGGTAGTGGGAGTAGGGGTAGGTGTAGCAGCTTGGCGAGGTAGAGGAGATTTGACAGCAAAGAAAATTGACCAAATCAACCAACAGAAAAGCATGATTCCACCAACAATTAAGGAAGCAAATGCAAAACGGATTAGTGGATTTTCGCTACTGTCAGTTTCTTCTTTGGTTTCCTCTAAGCGTTCTAGCATCAATTCATGGTCAACCAAGGCAGTTTGTTCCGGTCGATATCCCGATATTTGAGCAATTTCTTCTGCCGTCCATTTTTCATTGGCAAATTCGTTTTGAGCAGTAACATTGCTATTTTGATTATCCATTGGCTTGAATTATTGATGTGGTTAATTAGGAGTAAATTCGGTAATTTTGGTAATTTCCAAACCAGCCTTTCTAATTTGATAAAGCTGCTGTTCTAAAGCTGAAGCATCTGATGTAGGTGGCGAGGGAATATCTACAGCTTGGAGCGTAATAGTGCGATTAAAGGGGATTTCTTCATCTGCACCACCAGGTAGATTTACTAATACCCTAGTGGCAACCATGTCTACTTCCCATTCACCAATTCTGGTTTGTCTGGGAGCAGAAAGATAAGATATAACCATCTTGGAACGCACTTGACCGCTGAATACTCTAGATGGGGTAATTTCTGCTAATGATTGCAATGCTGCTTGACGAAAACCTTGTGGCCCAGGTTGAATCAGAAAAGAACCGAAATAGGCATTAGTAGTAACCCGCTTACCGTTACCAATATTGCGACCTTTGTCTAATTCTTTTGTACCAGGAATAACACCATCCCAGTTAAATGTTAAATCAACCCATTGCCGTACTACTTCTCTGATAACTTCTGGTTGACGATAAAGGTAATCTTGTTCCGAAACCAGCACAGTTTTACCATCTATCATCTGCACAAAAGTTGTCTTTCTAGCTGCTAATTGATTAACTTTGAAGCCCACAAATAGGATTAACAGAAAACTCAAGCAACTAAAAGCAGTTAATCCGACAAAACACAAAGGAAGGATGTCTTTTGAGTCTAAAAGAATTTTTGCAGGTTTGGTTCTATTTAGAGATTTGAACATTCCAGTTTCTCCACTTTCTTAAATTACCTTGCCCGCTAGTCCTGTAGCGACAGCTACTACACCATCAAAGGCAGCATTAATTAATGCAGGCGCTCGATTGTTGATTCCTGTATAAAGTGCCACTCCACCACCACTTGCAATCAACAATGCTAAAGCTGGGGCAAAGATGCTGATAAATGCTAAAAAAGCTAAATCGGAAAAGGTTTGTGCGCCAGCAGCTACAATAACGGTGGCAGCTAATCCGACGATGATGTTGTAACCTAGTTGCACGCCAAATAAGGCAGCAAAACCGCTAGACCATGCCCAAATTGGTTTGGTTCCTAATGGTAGTAAACTCAGTCCCATTGCTATGGGTGCAAAGGTGGCAGTCATCAGTAATGCGGCTTCTAAAATATTCACAAAAGCCCACTGCAAGGCATAGAGAAAAGAAATCAAGATAAACGAAATAGTGGCATTGAAAACAGCACCAGGATTTTGTATGGTGTCTGTTAATTGTGCTACGGCTTGACGAGCTTGTTCTAATGGCCCACCATTTTGTTGTTCGGCTGCTGTTAATATCTGTTCGACAATTGGCTGTTTTTCTTGTAAACAATCTGTTAACGGTTTACCAGATTTACCTTGACATTCGGCATAAATTGTAGAAACTTGGGTTTTTACACTTTGGGTTAAAGTGACATCAGAAATAGCTTGTTTGAAGGTAGTATCAGCAAGTTGAATGTTGAGGACATTCACAACTTGTTGATGACCAATATTTCTGGCAAGCATCACAGTTTGGGATAGCAGATATCCATTGTTACCGAGAAAAAATGCAATGAATAAAGGCCAAACGATTGCAGCTGCTAATTCTGATAAAGAGAACCGCTTTTGTTGATAATCAGAAGCCATTCTAATAGCTAAAAGCATGATGCTGAGGGCAGCTAAAATAGTTCCTAAATTGCATAAGCCTGCCCATAATGCACCACTGGGATTGATGGCATCTCCCCAAGCTTTGTTCCAAGCTTCAACTGTTTGGCGACTTAGTGCGATACTTTGGGAGATTAAGTTTAAGCCGACAGTGGCATCAGCACTATTATCTGGTGGCGTGATTTGAGCGAGAAGTTGAGTTAGAAGCATGATTTGTGTTTCCTACTCCCTGCTTTCCCCTAAGACTGTGCCACCTGGCATGAATAGTAAAGCGCCTTGGGCAACGGCTGCATTACCGGAAGCGATCGCACTTTGTCGTTCCCGAATATTAGCTGCATTGAGTTCCTGTGCTGCTTGTGCTGTCAGCGTTAGTTGCAATGCTCGATCTTGTCTAGCAAGAGATGCTTCTTTCATTTGCAAGTCAGCAATAGCAGATTGGTTTTTTAGCTGCGCGGAAATATTTTGTAAAATCTGTTGCGAGGTATCAGAATTTTGAGAATCTGCTGCCATTTGAGCCGATTCATTAGCATTTGTCGTGCTAAATTCTCTGGTAGTTTTTGATTGCTCTTGGGCAGTTTTGGAAAGAGTTTGAGTTTGGGCTACCTGTAAGGCACCTACTCGTTCGCTCATTTGTGCCGCATCTTGACGAATGGCATAAGAATTGGCAACATTGTTCTCTAACTTAGTCGCCAAAGCAGCATCTTCTGGCAGAGAACCTTTCATAATTTCACTAACAACTTGTCCGACATCGGGAATTTGCACCGCACCAATGGCATTTTGAACGAGTTGCGTAATGCCACCAAATAAGTCGCCCTGAACAAAAGAACGAACGTCTTTGATGAAACTTTGGATTTCATTTGTTACCTGATTGGCAGATAAAAATGAATTTACCTGAGATGAACTAATCTGTGAAATTTGTTGGTTTTGCGTTGTATCTTGAGTAGCTGCCAGCGTGGGATTGACAAACAACAAAGCTGAAGTACTGACAACAGAAACTAGCGTTAATTTAGGCAGAAATAAGTGCTTTTTCATGAGTTATAAGCTCCGATTGTTGATGGGATAAATTGCTATCAATTAGTTCTGTACCTTGTTTTAAAGCAGGTACATAGACGCTAGTAAAATGAGCTAACCCTTGTAGTTGACCCTTAATAGTGTTGGGATATTGCGCCAAAATTGCGCGTCTTGCTCTTCTTTCTGCTTGGTTAGTAGCAACAGCAGCCAAAGTCATTTCACCTGGGTAAAATTTGGTAGACCAGAAGCGTCCGCCCTTTTCAATTAACCAACAAGAATACAAATCAGACCTTCTGGGAAAGAAAGATTCAGAAGCATTTTGATTGATAATATCCACTGGATATCCCAGGAAACGTTGAAAGGAAATCACAGCATTGGAAGTAATACAACCAGTGAGGCGATAAGTAATATTTTGCATAATCATTGCTGCCGCACTAGAATTACAAATAGTATCGGGGTCTTGACTGCTTAAGATGATGCTCAGACCATCTTTTCTAGCAGTAGCACATAGTTCTCCAACCATTGCGGCAAAACCATCTCGTTTGAATAAAACAGATAGTTCATCACCGACAAACAAACTCTTAGGATAAGAAAGTGCTACCCGCAAACAAGCAGCTTTGGCAGCCACAGCCATTGTGTAAGAATCTTGGTCGTTGGTTAGCCCAGTAAGTGCATAAAATTTAACTATGGGTTCGGGAGAAAAACTGCTAGGTTTGCCAATAGCTGCACCCAAAGGGCTAACTAAAAGTGCTTGAATTTGACTTTGGATTTGATTGATAGCTTGGTGGTCAATTGCTTCTGGTTTTCTGATATCAAGTCTGGCAATAGAACAAAATCTCAAGAAATCTTTTAAAGTAGGCATATCCTGCCATTCTAGAGATTTCCATCCTTGATTGAATGCACAATTATAACGTTCGATAATGTCAGGGTCGCTCAAGAAAATATCTAAAGCTTGCATTAAAATGGCATCAACTCGTTGTGCTAAGTGAGGAAGATTGAGTTTACCCATCACAATTATGCCCAAAGCATTACGGATGAAAGAGCACCAAGACTTCATCCGAGAAGCCCGTTCTGTAGCATCAAAACGGCGTAAATCAGGAGGTTCCATTAAGTTATTTGATGCTCTACTTAAATCAAAGTAAGCACCAGCATCACCTAATAATTCAATACCAGTTTTAAAGGAACTTTCTCCATCTGCTGCTGGCATATCCATACCCACAACTGGTATACCTTGACTGATGGCATCCAGTATAAATCGCCATAATAAAACCGATTTCCCAGAACCAGTTCTACCTGTAACCAGTGCGTGTTGAGTCAAGGAAAATAAGTCTACACAAACTGATTTTCCTCCTTTAATGGTTAAGAATTCCACGCCTTTTTTGTCCAATTCTCTAGGAACGGTTAAAGGTAAAACACCAGCAACAGTTTCACTCTCTAAAACTAAGCGGCGTTCGGTCAAAATGGAAGAAGAATGCAAGATTCTTCGCCAAGTAATGGGTAAACTTTCCAGCCAAAGTTGAGCCGCAATATGACGTTCTCGAACAACTTTAGCTGTACCAAAACTATTGGATAATAACTCGCAAGCTAAATCTAAAGCTGCGGCATTTTCGCGATAAACGAGGAATATTACTGCAACATTCAGGGGAACAGCACCTTGATAAAGTCTTTTTTGGGCATCAAAACTTTCTTCTTGTTTGATTTCTGCCCCTACATCGCGTCCGCTACCTTTGAGTAGGGCACGTTCGCGGGCGGTTTTTGATTGTTTCGCTTGACGGTGCAGGTTATCTTCAGTTAAGAAACGATTGGCTGGAGAAACTTCCACCCAAGCTTCGGTGTCGCGGATATGATTTTCACTTAGAATTTTCCACAACCACAAAAGCTGTTCTCTAGCTGAATTCCAAGCGCCAACAGTATCCACCATTCTTAGTACGCCACAAACTTTATCTTTGACGTAAACTCTTGATGTGGATTGTCGATGTTCTGGACAAGAAGAATGTCCCAAGTTGCCTTCAATTAAAACAGTGGTGGCGTGTTTTCTGGAAGTAATAGTTTCGACAACTCTTAAACCCTGTTCTTTATCTTCTTTAAGGGTTAATAATTGAGGAATGGATGGTGCAGGAGTGGTATTAAATCGCTTCCATTGCCATTGCCAAAGTTCAGTTTCTCCCAAAGGGCTAACTTCTAATCCAGCTTTGGTATTCCAGAGCATTTCCCATTGCAAAAAGCCTTCCGTGTAGGCTTTCATTAACACTTTACTCAAGATTTGTTCTTGTCTTTCGGATAAACGTCCAGTTACGCCATCTAAAAAGAAACGAGAAGTTTTACTCAAGTTATAGATTAGTTTGGCAAGAGGGTCAGTTTTTCTTTCCCCAAACTCATCAGCAGTCCAGGTACAAAATACCATTTGTTGCCACATCGAGCGAGTACCTCGACTAGTGAGTTCTCGGACTCTAGCTTGTTCGTTTCGTAATAAGATTGCTGGCAGTATATGCGGACAGTTTTCGGCTAAATGATTCAGGTGTTGTTGCCTGTTTGAATCATCGGAATAACGTCCAAGGAGAAAGGTACATTTCTCCCCTGGTGGCAGAAACTTCATGGCTTCTGAAATGTTTGTCCAAGCGGCAGAAACTTCTTCGGAATAAAGCTGATTGTGAATGCCTGTGAGGTGAAAGACAAAGACGACTTGGAATTTGTTTTCGTCGCTGATATCACCTTTATTTAGTAAAAATGCGCCGATGGAACGTTGGTCTTTTTCAATGCGAACTAAGCAGCATAAATCAAGTTCGTTTTCAAATGGAAAGTAAGTTGCCTTAATGCCGTTTTCATCGAGAGCATTAATAGCCGGAATTTTAGCTTTCATCGTTTGCCTCTTTTTAAACTTTTCCTTCTGCTTCTAGAAAGTAAGGGAGAGATGTAGATTGCCCCACCACTCATCCAGTTGCGTCCTTTTGGTTTACGAAAGCGGTTGATATAACTATCAGGGTCAGCACCTGTGAGAAACCACCAACTAACAATCAACCAGAAACTAATTGCTGCTACTTTGGGAATTCCCCAGCCTAATACACCATCAAAAATCAAATAAGTCAGCAGGATAATGGCAAACCAAGGTAAAATTTGGTTGGCAGGAACTGGGCCAAAACTTGCTTGTTTTCCCAAAATTTTGTTCACCCGAATTGGGTTTCGATTTGGCTCTGACATTTTGGTTATTTTTGGTATTAAGTGGTTAGGAGTAGGGAGTAATAGTTTTGAGTTTTAAGTTATGAGTTTTAAGTTTTAAGTTAAAAACTCAAAATTCAAAACTCAAAACTTAAAACTTATTGACCTACACCCCACCAGTACCACCAGTACCATTGCCAACAAATAGAAAAGTAATCACGTCAATTGCTAAAACAATTCCCATTGCTAAACCTGCTTGAGTAGCAATAGGTCGCCAGTCATTTCCTTGCTGGGCTTGGTTATAGGCGAATAAAGCAGCTACACCAACTAAAATTAGGAAAACGGCGCGAATGACGTTAAAAACAAGTTTGATAGCTTCGGGACTAACTGACTGTCCACCACCTCCACTGCTTTGGGAGGCTAACTGGGTAACAAATTGTTCTAAGCCGCTTAAAAAAACAGCTTTAGCTGGCATCTCAAACAAACCCAAACTAATAGCTAATGCCATCATCAAACTAGCAATGTGCCAAAAGCGAATTTTGCCACCAATGAGCCGACTTAAAGATGGGATAAAATGAATGATGCGATTCAGGCAGTAGAAGAACAAACCAGTGGATAAAAGAATTGTCATCAGCAAGGGTTCTCTAACTGCCAAATAAATTAAACCAATTCCTAATCCAGAAATTGCTACAGTATTCCCATTCCATTTGGGAAGGAGTTTGGTTGCTTTGGTTAAAGCAGGGGAGTTTTCTAAAGGGTAATGATTGAAGTTAGTCATGATTATCTACCTAGTTAATGTGACGAATGAAGAGAAAGTTATTAAAGGGAATTGTCCAAACTATTGGTGCTTCTTTGTGCAGGATGAGTTGGGATGCAAGCAGTTAGAGAATTTAACTGTTGTTCGTTAAAATCACATTGTTCTACTAACCAGTGATGGCGTTTAGCATCAGTTAGGAGAGCAGAAAATACAGGTTGAGAATGAGTTGGGGTAAAACCTTTCAGGGAAGCTGGAGTTATTAATTGACCTTCTGGTGAGAAAGTAGCGGCGGCTAATTCAAAGCGATACTTTGTTCCTGAATGTGGGTCTTTCCAATTAAAAGGTTGGGGAGAAGCGCAATTGTTTAATTGGGCAAATTGTTGCGGTAATATTTGCTCAAAACGTTTGATTATTGCTTGACCTGCTAATTGACTATCTAGATGAGATGAGGTTTCTAAAGCTTTGGCTATGCTGGTTTCGGTTTTGAGAGTCATCCCAGTTAACCACAAACCATCGATTTCCTGACGAGATGCTAATAAAGCAGCAATTCTTGCCAAGTTAGGATTTAGTTTGGCGTTAGGTGCAGCAGATTTAATTGCGGTTTCATCTTCTGCTGTTACCTCTGGCTTTTGTTCAGGAGATAATGGCGATGTAGCAACCAGTTGACCTGGAGATACTGGAGTTGAAAGTTGACCTTTGAGTTTGGTGGTGGCTACATCAATGGTTGAGTATGGTGTTGTCTGGGGAATGATGCTACCCCCAGGTGGAGATAGTACCAACTGTTGTTGAAGAGGAATAGTAGATGTAGTTTTATGCGGTTCATCTACAAAACTAAAGTTAAAACCAACTAATTGATTATCGTGGTTAACTAAATTCAATTGAATTTCTCGACCTTGCGATAAACTGAGTTCTTTCAAGGCTGATTGAAAGTTCTGTAATGAACCTAATTCATGCTCTTTGTCTAATATTTGATTGACAATGTGACCAATGTATTGCAATTGTCCGGGGTCGGTAATCGAACAATTGTTTAACGCTGCATTCATAGAATTAGTGATGCAAAACAATTAAATTTATTGTCTATAAATCACTAGTTCTGTAGTTCTGACTTTAGAGAGGAAACAGCTTATCGCTATTGACGTAAAAGCTTCTATCACTAAAGCGATAGAGGGGGATAGGGGGCGGGGGTTAGGGTGTAGGGGTTAAGGGTTAGGGAAAGATTTAAATTGTGGAATTTTAAAATCCGACAAGGGGAAACAATAAAATGTAGTATTTTAAAATCCGACAAAACTCATTACTTATTCAAACTGTCGTATATTAAAATGCGACAGCGCCAGCAAACTTATGCCCAAGCAGAAAATTGTCATTGGAATATTAGCAAATGCAGGTGGAGTAGGCAAAACAACACTAGCCGTCCATCTAGCTTACGAACTCTGCAAACGAGGTCAAACAGTAGGATTAATAGACCTCGACCCCCAGCGAGCATTAGATGTATTCTGCGGTTTACCTTCAGCAGAAATCGAAAACTCCATTGTGCGAGTATTTAGCAAAGACTTTGACGGGAATTGGCCTTTAGTTTCAGCTTGGTCAAACCCAGATATTGAAGTTTGCCAAGGTCATCCCCAGATGGCGCAAGTAGCGAATGATTTAGTAATTCGCCGTCGAGGTGAGTATGTTTTGGCAGACCGCTTAAAAAATTATCCTTTACGCCACGATGTAATTATTCTGGATTGCCCTGCCACAATTGGCATAATTTGTGAAAATGCTATTGCTGCAAGTACGGGGCTGTTAGTTCCGATTCAATTAGAGATGAAATCAGTTTCGGGAGTAGCTGACTTGGTGCAGTGGTTGATTGGAATAGCAGATGATTTGATGCTCGACCCTCATCCACCAATCTTGGGATTGATACCCAGTTTGTATGACAATAGTCGTGCCATCCACCGCCAGTATTTACAACAATTACCAGAAGTAGCAGAGCAATTAAGAGTTAAGCTATATCCGCAAATTCGAGATTCATCAGAATTTAAGAATGCTTCTGCCAATGGCTTACCTTTACAAAAATATCGACCAGCACATCCGGCTGGCAAAGACTTCAAAACCATTGCTGACGACATTGTTACTTTAGTGCGAAAAGGAAAACTATAATGGCGAAACTTCCCAAAATTAATGAACGTTTTACTGGCGCAATTCAAGCAACTGACCAAGCACAAAAAATTGCCCAATTACAAGCAGAAATAGAAACGCTCAGAAGCACTCAAGCTCCAGAACTAGAGCAGCAAATCGAAGAATTAAGAAAACAATTACTAGCTGAAGAAGGAGAACTGGAAATAGATGTAATGGCGATCGATCCCAATCCATACCAACCTCGTCAGACATTAACTACCGAAAGCATTCAAACCATTGCTCGTAGTATGGAAAAAGACGGGCAGATTGCACCAGTTATTGTGATAGCACAAGGCGAGCGCTATTTGCTATGGGATGGACAACGACGTTGGTCAGCTGCCAAACTGCTAGGGTGGAAAACATTGCGTGCAGTCAAGGCACTGATGCCAGAAGACTTGCATCGCAAAGCACTGTTAACATTTATTCACCACGAAGACCTCAATCCCTTAGATAAAGCCGAGGCTATTATCAAAGAACTAACTACTGCAACAGGGATAGAAGCGGAAGAAATTCCGACTATACTATCAACGGTGTTGCGACGGTTAGAACGTTCTGACCAAGCTAATCAACTAACAGCACTAGTGACTGCTACCACAGAAGCACAATTACAAGGTGTACAATCTTTGGGAGTGAACGAAAACGAAGAAAAAATATTGTTAGTTTTATTGGATTTAGCATTAAATCCAGCATCAGTAAAAGCCAACCTGATGCCAATGCTATCTTTGCCAAAAGACTTAAAAATAGCCATTCGCGAACAGGGATTAAAAGGAGCACACGCTTTAGCTTTAACAGTTATATCTGCTAAAACTTTGAAGACATCAGAGCGTCAAGCTACCAAGGAAAGGATTGCTGCCACCAATCGCGTCATTGAACAAGAATTAACAGTGGCAAAGACGCGGGAGTTAGTAGCACAGATTAAAGCCAAGTATGTTAAGCCAGAAACTTCGGAATCGAAAGAAGTCACAACAGTAGTTAGGGGAGTGGAGAAATTGTCGAAAACAGTAATGACTTCTACTTCAACCGAACAACTGACCCAGTTGCGCCAAATTCTACAACAGAAGCTATCAGAAATTGATGAGATTTTAAATCCATAAAAAATGCTAACCCGAATTGAAATTAACGGTTTCAAAACCTTCGAGAACTTTACGCTGGACTTATCTCCTTTCGGCGTGATACTAGGGCCAAATGCTTCTGGTAAATCCAACCTTTTCGATGCACTGCGATTTCTGTCTCAGATAGCAGTAAACAACCTACGCAATGCGGTAAGAGGTCTGCGTGGTGAAGCTATTGAGCTATTTAGAAGACAAGCTGATGGTACAAGAGACACAAAAATGTCTTTTGCTGTTGAATTACTTTTGGCTCCTGAAGTCAGCGACCCTTGGGGTGATAGGGTGGAAATTTCTCATTCCAGAGTGCGTTACGAAGTCGAGATTGAATTAAGGCAAGATGAACGAGGATTGGAGCGACTGATTGTAGCGAAAGAAGCAGCTTTACCTATCTTGCCTGAAAATGACCGATGGCGGCCATTAGGACAAAAACCTTCAACTCAATTTCAGCAGGCATTTTTCAAGTACGGACGCTCCTCTCCTTGGTTAACAACAATGGAAGCAGAAGGATTGCGTCGATTTCAAATTCTGCCAGATGGTCAAGCTGGTCGCACTCACTCAGCAACGAATGCCGAAGCAACCGTACTCTCTTCGATTACCAGTGCGGAATTTCCCCATCTGTTTGCCATTCGAGAAGAAATGCGCTCGATGCGTTTTCTTCAACTCGACCCCAGACAGTTACGACAACCGAGTGCTACCACTGCTGCTCTAGAACTAGAACCAGATGGAGCAAATTTAGCTACAGTGCTAGCAAGAATTCAAGCTCAAACAGCAACTTTAAGCCAGCCAAAGGGAGCGATAGCAGATATTGCTGCTGATTTAGCTTCTCTGATTCCTGGTGTAGTGGATGTAATTGTAGAGGAAGATGAGAAAGACCGAGAGTATCGGATTGAGATTGGTTACACAAATCAACCACCTTTTAGTTCTCGCGTTGTTTCTGACGGTACGCTCAGGGTTCTAGCCTTGCTAACAATTTTGCATGACCCAGAGTATCGCGGATTGGTTTGTTTTGAAGAACCGGAAAACGGGGTTCACCCTTCTCGCTTGATGACGTTAATTCAAAGATTGCGAGAGGGTGTAACTGCTCCCCATTCCGTAGAAGTGGATGAAGCAGAACCATTTTTTCAGATATTGCTTAACAGTCACTCACCAGTGGTTCTCTCTTGTTTAGAAGAAGGAGAGGCAATGTTTGCTGATTTAGTTAGCATTGTCAACCCGGAAGCTGGTTCTGTGAGTCGGAAAACTCGAATTCGACCAGTGGCTACTGCCAACGGAAAGCCAGAGAGCGTCAGTCGCTTTGAGGTGGAACGCTATCTGAGTAGCGTTGACCGGGAGAGCTAGAACTATGCGCTATTTGGGGCTGGCTTTGTTTGCGGAGGGGCCGACTGACTATCAATTTTTGCCTCCAATCTTGCGTCGTGCTACAGAGGAATTATGTTTGCGGTCGGCTCGCTCTAGTATAGAGGTGGGAGAAGTGCTGGAGCTTTATACACCTGAAAATTATCGCGGTGCAGACCTGACTACTCAGATTTGGGAAGCAGCGCGGGAGGCAGAAGGAGCTTTCAACATCTTGTTTATTCATACAGATGGGGCAGGCGACCCAGAAGCAGCTTACAACCAGAAAGTTTTACCTCTCAAAGAGCGCATGGCGACAGAATTAGCCAGAGAGCAGGAACGAATAGTGGGTGTCGTGCCAGTACGGGAAATGGAGGCTTGGGCATTGGCGGATGGCGATGCTTTGCGGGGAGCGTTTGGCACGGTGTTGGATGATGTAGCTTTAGGGATACCGATAAGACCTCGTGAGGTGGAAGGTATTTTCGACCCGAAAATAGTTTTGGAGCAAGCTTATAGAAATGTTGTCGGCCAGAGGCGACGGGGTAAGCGGAAGGTAGCGGATTTTTTTGATGTAATTGGCGAACGAGTGAGATTAGAACGGTTGCGAGAAGTTCCGGCATATCAGCAATTTGAACAGGAGCTGAGAACAGCATTGTGGGAACTTGGATACCTTAGCGAGCTTTGATGGCGATTGCCAAGTTTGTCATTCAACACAATAGTTTTAATCTAATGAGAAGAAAGCTTTTCATTTTAATCAGCCCATGCCTTCTGCCGAACAAATTACAACAGCTATGGCGACAATTGACCAATTATCGAATTGGTTAGACAATACCGGACTTAGTGCTGCTGCTATTGCCCAATTCAAATTTAATGCCTTGGCAACTATGTACCCAGAACTGCGAGAAGTAGCCGAACTAGCCAAACAACTCATTGGTGCTACTTCACCCGTACCAGAAGTAGGGATGGGTGCAACTGAACTAGCCCAAATGCTCAAAGAAAGCTTAAATGCAAACATCAAAGCCGAGCAGGTAAATCAAGCATTGGTAGCACTAGGTTATCAAGAAAGAAATGCCGAAAAAAGAATTTGGCTACTCACAGAAACCGGAAGTAATTATGGCACTGCTATACTAGCAACCTCTACCACTAACAAATGGCAAGGTTCCCAAGTAAAGTGGTATCGTTCAGTTATTCCTAAATTAGAAGAATATTTTCGCAATACTGCTAATTCAATTGACCAAACTGATAGCAAGGATGGTGCAGCTATAGCAACTCAAGATGAATCACCTAATTCTACTAAAACTAAAACCAAAAAAGTTTTCACAGTAGCCGAACGAGCCAAAGAATTAGGATACAAAGCTCTTCCCGAACAAGTGCAACTGATTCAAAGTTTTGCTGATGAATCCTACAAAGAAGAATATGGCTCCCAACCTCCCAGAGTATCGGGAAGAAAAACTCCAGTATCTAAATATCCTATAGAATTTATTGATTCATTAGATCGAGCCATTGAAAAAGTCTTTAATCCGAAAAAGAAATCCCAGCTAGAGTTAAAGTAGTAGTTCTTTTGAACCAGGGAGAAAGGTTGTGAGAGCAGCTGTGGCAGAACACAAGTACCAGCAAAATGCTCAAGATTGGTCGTGGCACTTCTGGCCTTTAGTACCACTCTATCCTTACAGTAAGCGACGAACACTGCGTAAAGAAATCGTCAAAGATACTATCTGGACATTCGACCAAATCCAAGGCATCTTGTACACAGTCACACCAATTCGCATGACCGCGATTCGACTCGCTACTGGTGGTTTACTCATCTATGCACCAGTAGCACCCACTCCTGAGTGCATCCGACTGGTTAACGAGTTGGTAGCTCTTCATGGTGAAGTTAAGTATATTATCCTCCCCACTGCCTCCGGTTTAGAACACAAAGTTTTTGTTGGCCCATTTGCCAGACGTTTTCCTAATGCTCAAGTGTTTGTTGCGCCTTCTCAGTGGAGTTACCCGTTCAACTTACCTCTAAGTTGGCTTGGTTTTCCAGAAAAGCGAACAAAGATACTTCCATTCGATAGTAAACTAGCACCCTTTGCCGATGAGTTTGAATACAAAATACTCAATATTAACTTGGGACGAGGTTCTTTTGTTGAAGTAGCATTATGGCACAAGTCCTCGCGCACGCTACTGCTAACAGACACAGTATTGGCAGTACCAGAAACACCACCTGAAATCGTCCAAGTTGACCCTTATCCTCTGTTGTTTCACGCCAGAGATAATGCACTAGAAGAAATAAAAGATACCCCAGAAAATCGTCGGAAAGGATGGCAACGGATTAGTTTGTTTGCACTTTATTTTCGACCAGGTGCATTAGAAACAGTGGGGCTAAAAGAAGCATTAACTGATATGTTCAAAGCGCCAGATAAATCCAAAAAAGCATATTTTGGTTTATTTCCGTTTCGCTGGAAAAATGGCTGGCAACATTCATTTAATGCTTTACGTGGCAATGGTAGACCGTTGGTAGCGCCGATTTTGCAAACCTTGATTTTGGATCATACACCAGAGAAAACTATTGAATGGGCTTCACTGGTAGCAACTTGGGATTTTGAGCGGATTATTCCTTGCCACTTTGATGCACCGATTAAAACAAATCCTCATCAGTTCCGACAAGCGTTTGCTTTTTTAGAGTCAGAAACATCTTTACCAGCAGAAGATTTAGCATTCATTTTGGAATTAGAAGAAAATTTGGATAAAAAAGGCATTACTCGTCCACCACTGCCGAAATCTGTTGTTTACCCAAAATGAAAGGCAATAGTTTAGCGATATTTCTGGCATCATCAATACCCCTGTGATGCGTTCCTTCGAGTTCCATCCCTACTAGTTGCAATGCTTCTGCCATGCCGTATCCCTGGGATAAACCTTGGGTGTCGCTGAACAACTTCTTGAGATTGATATGAGGATAGCTAATGGGAAAAGGAACTTTGTGAAACTTGCTGTCTTGTTTGAACTGATTGTAATCATAGTCTCCCCAGGAGCCAAAGACAGCATTGGGATAGTTCGATAACCATTTTTGCAAAAGTGCTATTGCTTCGGCATACCCCGGAGCTTGTTCAACCTGTTTTTGAGTAATTGAGGTGAGAGCTTTACAGAAAGGAGTAAGCACGGGATAGCGCACAGGTTTAACAAAAGTTTGAAACTCATCAATAATCCTCAAGGTTGGTGCTTCTACTATAACGGCTCCAATTTCGATAATTTCCATTTCATGCCGTTTAATGCTTCCTTCGTTACAACAAGTGGCTTCTAAATCAAGCACCAAAAAATAATCGTACTGATTTAAGTCCATCATCATACTCCATCACTATCTATGCCTTTAGAATTAATTCTAAAGGTAGATGCTTTCTGTTCTCTGTGGTTAACCAAAGAGAATTGTTAATTTGTCAACTTAAAATAAAAAATATTTTACGTAAAAATACATAGTCAAATAACTAATCAGATGAAGGTTATATGAAGAATACAAACAAATTTGTATTCACCAAAAATCTGCTTATAGGTTTATAGATTTTCGGAAAACTTCGCCGAATAATTAGTACATCAATCATGGATGGTTGATTAAACAGCAAGTACGTTCAAACCAAGTTTGTTTTAGGTTGGTATTGAACTAAGAAAATGCTGTTTTAATTAATCATCATCTTTGTTGAACAAATTGCTTTAACAATCAATTAGGAGAGTTATGAGAAACCAAGAAACCACTCAGAAAAAACAGCTATTAAGAGCGATTGAGCGCATCAAGCTAAAAGGTAAATTCTTGCGGCTTACCGTCTATAAATTGCAGAATGGAGAAGTTGTCATTACCTATAGGCAAATGGCTGTAGCTGTTAAAGTCAACTTTCAGATAGCCAAGTCATTTATCAGAAGTCAAGGCATAACTTCCGATGACTGACGGGGTGACAACAATCGGTAAACCCCTTACTGCGTGCGGGGTTTACCGATTGTTGTCAAAAAAAAAGAGGTCTGCTATTCTCAAGAAGACCTAATTAACGAAAATAATGAATTTATTACCATTATTTTACACCGAACACCTAAAAACTCAACTAAAAAAAGCAGAGTTTTTAATTTTATTGATATTAGTTGTTATTTTGCAACAGCATCGAAGAGTAAAATTGGAAGAATTGGCTAGTCAATTTCCTCAAAAAATTCTTTTTGAAAGCCGCCGGAAGAAGTTACAAAGATTTCTCTCGTTACCACACCTAACAGTTGAAAGAATTTGGTGGCCTTTATTCACCTATTGGTTAACCAATAATTTTGCGCCAAGTGAAGTATTGTACATTGCGATTGACCGCACGCAATGGGGCTTAATTAATTTGATAGTTGTCAGTTTAATTTATGACAAAAGAGCTATTCCCATCTATTTTGAAGTTCTGCCGAATTTAGGCAATACAAATGCTGACAAGCAGATAGAAGTACTTTCTCAAGTCCTGCCATTATTAAGTAATTATAAAAAAGTAGTTTTAGCAGATCGGGAATTTTGTTCTGTCGATTTAGCTAAATGGTTGAAAAGCCAAGCCCAGACTTATTTTTGCTTACGTCTAAAACGAAATGAATACATTGAAGTTGCCCCAGATATTTGGTGCCAATTACAAGAATTAGGCGTGTCTCCAGGGATTTCAATTTACTTGGAAGGAGTCAAATTAACCAAAAGTAAAGGTTTTGCTCAAGCCAATATTGCCGCCAAATGGAAACGAAGCTATCGCGGCATTTCTGCCGAAGAAGCTTGGTTTATCTTGACAAATTTCACAGATTTGAAACAAGCTTTATCAGCTTATCAAAAACGGTTTGGAATCGAGGAAATGTTTAGGGATTATAAAAGTGGTGGCTATAATTTAGAGTCAACTGGCATCTCTGGCGACCGCTTAATTGCCTTAATTATATTGATTACTTTAGCTTACACCAGTTCGATTATGTCAGGAGAAAAAATCAAAAATAAGGGAGTAGTTAAATATGTCGGTCGCGTTAAGGAAAAACGTCGAACTCAGCGCCGTCATAGCAGCTTTTATATTGGTATACACGGCTATGCTTGGGTGGAATCTTTGACTTTATTGAATGAACAAACTGCTCAATTAATGTCATTAAGTCCACATAAACGACCTTATTATCAGCGAGGTCGAAGAGCCGAGATGCTTATCCGGTCTACCTTTTAGCCATAGTTGTCACCCCGTCAG
>NZ_JBHFNQ010000162.1:0-8412 GCF_041929345.1 Floridaenema aerugineum BLCC-F46 | reverse complement strand
TATTCCAGGTTAACCAAAGGATTGACATTTGTTGCGGCTGAACCTATCCCTCAATCCTGTAACCAGGGGACACAGTTGGTTTTCGTTAAGGGTAAATGGTTTGCAATTTTCCCTCTGGCAGTCCAACTAAAATCAATTGAGCAACAAACTCAGACTTATTCAGTTCTCTGATTTGGTTCTTTTGCGTCAGGTACATCAAACAACTCTCGCTATAGACAACAGATTACAGCGAGAATACAATTTAGTCAATCAGAGAAACGGTGGGCTAAAGCCCACTGTGTCGTTTTTCCTCCCCTGGTTTCAAACTAGGGGTTTCCAAACTCCCGCGAGGTTTTTGATGAGTCAGCGAGATGGTTTTGCAGCAGGGTTTCTGGTAGGGTCTTTTGTTGGTGGCGTTGTTGGCGGTGTTTTGGGAGCTTTGTTAGCTTCTCGAATCAGTAACCAAGCATCAGAAACAGAAGCACCAATATTAAATGCCAATCAATCAGAAACGAAAGCTGAGAAAAGTAAAAAGCGTCAAATGGAAGCAGCTTCCGAACCTCGGATTGAAATGGCTAGACGCAGCTTAGAGGATAAAATTGCTCAATTGAATCAGACAATTGATGAAGTTCGCCTTTCTTTGGGTAATGTAAATGGAAATGTTACTTCCGAGAAAGGAGAACATACAGGCGACTCTGATTCGCCATCAGGATCTATTCTCAGAGACAATTCCTGAATTTGTTTCTTGGCTTTAAGATCCAAAGATAGATACCTGTGTTGCAACTATTGGTTTCACCGATGCAGAATCAGCCAATATCGGTTAAATTAAATTGAAACACAGATAATCTAGTAAATTTAGCGAAAAACCACAATAATTATGAGTCCAGTTGCTCTGCTGATAACTACACTTGCCACCTTTCTCAATATTTACATGGTGCTGTTGATTATTCGGTTCCTGTTGAGTTGGTTTCCGAATCTCAATTGGTACGATCCACCCCTTTCCATTCTCAGCCAACTTACCGATCCTTACATCAATTTCTTTCGTTCAATTATTCCCCCCATTGGAGGGATTGATTTTATTTCTCCGACGATCGCGATTTTGGTTTTACAGTTGGCGGCTGGCTTTTTGACTGGGTTACAAAGACAATTTTTGTACTAAATTCTTGAAAAGAGCGTGTGATGGATAGGCAAAAGCACGCTCTTGGACTCTGCTACTCGCCATGCTGGTTTAACGGCGGACTTTGCCTGTAAAACCTGCGGCTTTCAACTGTTCTAGCTGTAATGGTGTGGGTTGACTAGCTGCTACGGAAATTCTAAATTCAAAGTCGCTGACTCCAGGCGGTATTTCTTCAATCAGCCCGATCCGGTTGCGATTTTCCATTACGGAATTACCGTTAGCGTCGTAGATTCGACCAAAAACATCGGCATTGTACACATATTTACCGGATGTGTTATTGGCTTTGCCAGTGATCAGAAAGCAGTTAGCTGCCATTGTTGTCCCACTGGTAACTGATCCGGCTGCCATTTCTGGCGGACAATCTTTGTATGAGATGTCAGTTAGCTTGATCTGAGTTAGAGCTTCTGCCGATGGAGTAATTCCCCAACTCAACATTATAACCAGGCAAGAGACTAGGAAAAGTTTTAAGGCTGGAAACCTCATAAAATATACCGTGAATTCTCTAAACCTCAGCATATCTCGAATTGTAAACAACCGAGTTAAGTAAAATTCTTTAAAAGTTTTGCAATAATTAAAAAAATCATCCCTGATGTGCGTTGCCACAGGAAAACAGCCACGCAATATCCAAGCTTTAAGAATTGTGTGGAATTTAGTTCTATTTTATAATAGTGTGCTATGTCCCAGGCTGAGATCGAAGCTGCTTTAAAAGCTGCATTTGACCAGTGTATTGCTGCTAACTGTCCTTTAACTGAGGTGCAGAAACAGATTTTGCTGCAAGTAGCTCAAAGACTTTCTAGCACTGCGGAGGAAACTGCAAACTCAGAGGGAACAAATCCTTTGGATGAGTTGACTGCTCAGGAGCGTTTAGCTTTGCTGGAGTTTGTCAAGGAACAGGAAAGTTTAAATCAACCTTGGAAGATTCAGCTATTAAATGATTGGTTGAATAATACTAATTCAGGAGCAGTGCAGTTTATTCGCGATCGCTATGGTTTACAATGGTTAAATTTGGTGCAACCTTCACATTTAGCCGAGTATTTTGAGCGTTTGTCAGCTGAGTTAAAGCTGAAAGTTGGCGATCGCATTGAAGTATCCAATGGTTTATGGGAATGGATACAAGAAGATGGCCCTTGTAGTCAAATGTGGGTTTCTTGCACGGTAATTCGTGTTGAAGAAAGGCAGGAGAATTATAGTAGTTGTATCATCCGTTTTGATAACGGTATTGAATACGAAATTCAAGGAATTTATGATTGGAATCGTTATAATTGGCGTTGGCCTTCAGGGTGATATCAAATTCTTTTGAAAAACTTTTTAGTTTACTGAATGTATGATCTCGCCATTGCTAGATGACGTGCGGCGATAGCAGGATTTTGATGATGTACGTCATGATTAATTGTTGTTTGAATGACTGTTTTGCCAACAATTAGCTCTCCCAATGTACAGAGGATGTGGGGAATTTTAATCTCAAATGTTCCGTATTTCCCTTGTTGGTGATGGGTAGCCCTAAAGAATACTATATCACCCAACCCATAAACGATTCGTAGACATAACCAAAACCACAAAAATTTCTCTCCTCCTAACCAAGCTAAAATTCCTAACGCTACTAGCTTGATGAATAAATCTATTCCTAGTTGAAGATTGAATCCATTAGCTGCTACATAGCGAATAAAACTTTGTTCTGGAGTAGTAAAAGCATTCAGCAAAATCAGGAAAAAATTTCCTTGGATATGGTAATTATCAGGATCGGATGCTGTTGCGGGAGCGGCATGATGACCGAAATGAATCTCACGCATTTCTGCATAACTTAGTGTAATAACAGATAATGGAATAGGACTAATTCCTAAACAACGGATTATCCTATTTATTTGTTTTTACTTGCGGATGTGCATTAGTTCATGTACGTTAATTACCCAACGAGGCAATGCCAGGGCAACAACTACAAATAACACGAAAGGAGAGATAATTTTAGCTAAAAATAAAGCATATACTGTTATTAACATTAGGGCCGATCCAGCACATTCGCGGATATATTGTCTGGCATCATCCTCTGTAACCATATACTCGTTTGGTATTTTATTGGTGATTTGCTGCATCATGTTTTCAACAATATACTCACAAAACTTTTTGCTTACTCAGATCCCTGTCTTCTTTAAGAATTTGGGTATTCGATCGCATTCCCGACTTCTTCAAGAAGTTGGGAATCTAGATTACATTTTATAAGTTTATCGTATCAATCTAATATTTAGTTGTCAATTAATCCTAAGTGCTGGCGTAAAGATTGGCGCATTACATCGACGGGTACTTGTTGTTTTAGCCAAATTTGTAATGCTGCTGCGCCTTGTTGAATTAGCATTTCTAAACCGTCGATCGCATTTGCACCCTGTTCTTTAGCTATTTGCAAAAATTTGGTAGGATTGGGGGTGTAGATTAGGTCGTAGGCGATCGCATTTCTCGGCAATTTTTCCATTAATTCTGCACTTACAGGAGATTCATCAACGTGAGGATACATTCCCACTGGAGTAGTATTTACCAATAAGTTTGATTCACCGATTAAATCGGGTAATTGTTGCCAATGATGAATTCCGAGATTAACTGCTAATTGGGAATTTTGCCAACTATTTTGAAAGGCTTTTAACTTTTGCAAATCTCTACCTACAACTTGGATTTTAGCACAATTTAATTGAGCACAACCTGCAACTACTGCTCTGGCTGCGCCGCCATAACCTAATATTAATGCTGTAGTTTGATGCCAATTTTGGTTGTAGTTTTTCAAAGGTGCGAGAAAACCTTCCACATCTGTATTTGTGCCATTCCATCCTGTTTCAGTGCGCCAAACTGTATTGACTGCGCCTATTTCTTTAGCTATTGGTGATACTTCTGTTAATAGAGGAATGATTGCTTGTTTGTGGGGAATGGTAACACTAAAACCGATTAAACCGATAGCAGCAAAACCGGATATTGCGGTGGGCAAATTTTCTGGTTTAATGGGGAAAGGGAGATAAACGTAGTCTAATTGTAATTTTGCGATCGCGGCATTGTGCATCACTGGGGAGAGGGAATGCTCGATCGGATCGCCTATTACACCTAATAGTTTAGTTTTACCTGTAATCATTATAATTGGTTAATCTAATGTCCTGACTGTTTTTGAGTTTTTTCTGAGTTTTCTTTTACAGCTGTAAAGCCAACTATTCGCGGAATTGTCTCCAGCTTAATTTGACCTTTGAGGGTTTTACCATTTACTAAACCACGAATCGAAATAGATTGATTCTGACATTCTTTGATTTCATTTAATGACCCTGTTAAATTTAACGGTTGAGTTTTATTTTGATTGTTCCACTTACCTGTAAGCGAGGGTTTTTGTTCCATTGCACTTGCTAACTGTTCTTCTGTTTTTACAGAAACTAGAGAACCATTTAAGTATACTCCTGATTGTTGAATAATCAATAACAAGCTTTCCGAATTTAGGCATCCTGGTAAATTTTGGGTGGTAATGCGATAACGCCCGTCAATTGGAGGCGGTGCTTTCATAGTTGTACCATAAGTGGTGACACCTTTAAACAACAACACAACTAAACCGATCGCAGATCCATAAAAAGCTAAAGATTTCACGCTTAAATGACTCATTTTACTCCAGTAATAAAGGGGATAACAGACAAGTTGATGGGAGAATTTTTATAGTTTATTTACCTCAATAGTCTGAATCATTGATTGTAAATTTTTTCCGATTCCCATATAGAAGAAAGGTGAGAAGTTACTTGATTATAACGACGAGTAATTAACAGAGAAGAACGACATTCTGTAGCTAATAAATCAGTATAGCGCCCTAATGTTTGACGTTGAATTCCCCAAGTGCGACTAGTACCAGCAATGGTGAGATCGACAGTTTCGGATGCTGCTACTACGGCTTCGATAGGTTCGATTGCTTCGACAAAATTAATGTCAATGCGATCGCGAATACTCTTTGGTAAACGTTCTAATACGCTGCGAAATTCATCGCTAAAATCATTTTTGCTTAGTTCATTTTCCGCCACTATCAAAACAGTTAAACAACAAGTATCACGATTGAAAAGTAATCTTAAAGCAATTTCCAAGGCTAAATCATCGTGAATATTGGTAGAGTATGGCACTAATAAATTTTCTAACCTTTCTTTGCCGTGATCGACAAATACTGCTACATCGGCGGGTGCAGTACTGAGAATTTGACCAACTCTTCCACCCAAACGGTTAGTACTAAAAGCTGGACGATGCCAACCTACTAATATTAAATCTGTGCGATCGAGTAGGGCAATTTCTGCTGTTTCTCTAGCTACATCTTGCGAAATTCTGATGATTGGATGCACCTGTTGCCGAACTGCTGGAGGTTCTAAACTCTGAATTAATTCTTCTAAACGTTGGCGACGTTCTTGGATCAATCTATTAGCTTCTAAGGGAGTACTTTGAAATAAATAATCCTCTTCAAATTCTATTAAACTGAGGGGATGTACCACAGATGATTCTAATCTCATCCCGGCAATTGCTACTGCTAATTGTAGTAAACCTTTTTGGGTACGGGGATTAGCTACAGGTACTAAAATTCGATAATTTTGAGTTGATAGGACAGGATTAACAATAGCAGGTTTAGCCTCTACAATTGCTTCTTCTTGTTCACTAATCGACTCTAAAACATCGAGTTGAATTAATCGTTTGGGATAAGTCCATTCTAGTAACGGCGAAGTCATGAATGTAGTTACCAATGCCATGATTACCAACATGGTGAATAACAAAGGAGAAATTACTCCTAAACTTAAGCCGATATTGAGGACGATTAATTCAGTTAAACCGCGAGTATTCATCAACCAACCAAGTGCGGAAGCTTCGCGTTTATTAATGCCGGAAACTCTTGCTGCCACATAAGTTCCAGCGTATTTACCCACAATGGCGACGGCGACAACGGCGGCACAAAGTAACCATAATTCTGGTTGATTCAGTAAACCTATTTCTGTACGTAATCCGCTATAAGCAAAGAAAATTGGCAAGAGGAATATCAAAACAAAATCTTCGGTTTTTTCGGCTATTTCTCTGGTCATAGCCGGATTTTTGGGCATAACTGCGCCTAATAAAAATGCCCCAAAAATTAGGTGAATGCCGATTAATTCTGTGATTAAAGCTGAAGCTACTACAGCCATATAAATTCCGGCTAATTCAAGTTGAGTGAGGCGATTTTTGCGATCGTAGTGAGTAGCAAGTCTTTTGAGGAACGATCGCCCCACTGTCACCATGAAAGCAATATAAATTAAAGATTCAATAATTGTTGGTACAGCTTCGATCATACTGTTGCTGCGAGTGACTGCGATCGCTAAAGCCAACAAACACCAAGCTGTTACATCATCAACAGCAGCACAAGTTAAAGCTAAAGTTCCCAATCTTGTACCTTGTAAATTATTTTCTGTAATAATTCGCGCCAAAACCGGAAAGGCTGTAATCGACATTGCCGCGCCTAAAAATAAGGCAAAGGCAGTGAAAGAAACAGTTGAATTTGAAAGTAATGGATAAAGCCAAAGAGATAGTAAAGTGGCTAAAGAAAAAGGTACTAAAATACTGACGTTAGAGGTTAAAATTGCGATATCTAAATTGCCTCTAAGATATTTGGGATCTAATTCCAAGCCGATTAAAAACATGAAAAATATTAATCCTATCTGAGAGAGAACATTCAGATAAGGAATAGTTTCGGCGGGGAATAAAGTTGCAGCGATTCCGGGTGCAACTAATCCTAATAAAGATGGCCCAAGGATGATTCCGGCGACGATTTCTCCAATCACCAAAGGTTGCTTAAGCAAGCGAAATCCTAAACCTACAAGTCGGGAAAGTCCGATGACTATTAAGACTTGAATTAAAACTAGAACGACTGTCTGCATAATTTCCTCAAAGATAGCCTACATTTTACATAAAAACACTGGCATAAATTGTAGGTATCTTGACGCTTACAGTCTACTTTTAACAAAAATGTCGGCAGAAGTCCCCAACTATAACGCAGTTTAGTTGGGGTAGTTCACGATAACTTAACGGTCTGGATCGCAGGTGTAATTTAAGATTTTTGTGCGATCACCAACAGAGAAATTTTGACCTGCACAAACCTTGGGAAAGAAAAAGCCGACCCTTTAGAGTCGGGGCTTGTATCCCATTAATTTTGGTCAAACTCTAAACAGCAAATCAATTGAGTGCTCTAAGCTTGTTTTTGCCGCTAAAACGCTTGACTACAGAAGTAGCACCAATAGCACCAAATGCCAGTAAACTTAATACAGAAGTAGGTTCGGGAACGGAAGTTGGGCTAATCTTGAGTTCAGTGATTTGGATAGACCAGATATCTTCAGCCGAAACCCATTCTTGGAAAGTCCAAAAGGTAAAGGGATCGATCGGATCGAGCACGGTAGCGCTGTAATCACCCCAACGATTACGACCATTACCATCTCTTCGCAGGTAACTGGCGACACCTGCTTTGAGTAGTTGCGGAGTGTCAAAGGTCGTGACATTAGAAACAGTCTGACCCCTGACAGCATAACTACTGGCAAATTGGGATTCACTTGAACCACTAAAACCAATTACCACATCGCCAAAATCGTTAACGGCAAGGGAACCATAGTAAAAATCGAGGTTAGAATCGGCAATTAGCCCTTCTTGTAAGAGTGCGTTTGTGTTTGCGTCAATTTGGAACCAGCGCAGTGCCGCACGTCCTCCGCTATCGACGGTTTGCACGCCCCAGAAAGCGCCATTTTGCAAGATGATATTTCCCGAAAACCTGTTATCGCCTGCTTCTAAATTCTGTTTTGGCCCTGGTTGTTCAGCACTAGGCGGAGAAGAGTAGGGGGTAACGGAAATGAAGCCACCTAATGTATCAAGGGTTGGCGAGTTGATATTCCCGACAATGTTCGATCGCTTGAACAAACCGTTAGGTGTATTAAAGGCTGACAGCAATGCAGCTGGTGTTCCTGTGTTATCCAGATCGACGACAGGCTGTATGGTAAACCCGGTAGAGTTGGGATTTATGTTTTCAAATTTCGTTGCATTAGCAATTGTCGGCGTTATTCCCAGTAAATCGTTCTTTGGCAGAGTAACAACAGTTGTTCTAGTATCGGCACTAGTGATAGTTCATAAAACCATAGACAAATATCTCAGGTCTTATTTTGTAGGTGTTACCCTAACTGGGTGAACTACTACACCCTCTATCCCATTGCTCGCAGAGCGTTTGGGACTGCTTGTAGTCTTTTACTCGTCCCCTTTAG
>NZ_JBHFNQ010000161.1:0-71865 GCF_041929345.1 Floridaenema aerugineum BLCC-F46 | reverse complement strand
ATTTTTCTAGAGTGTTCGTTGGCAAAAGTTCCAACGACACACTGAGAACGCCAGTAACTCTGGATACGCTGAGAAATCTTATGGTTTCCTAGCGCAAGAATCCCCAACTATAATCTCCGATTTAGTTGGGGTGCGTTCAATTCCACCTGTAGCAGTTCCATTGCTCAAGTTCACTAGCACGCTACCAGCACTACTGGTGTCGCCAGTGCGGTTAATGGTGATAGCAGCACCAATTACCGTGCCATCTTCATTAACTTGGTAGGTAGCTTGGGAGAATTCAACTACTGCATCATCATTAATAATGGTTCTGGTTGTCGGAATCAAATTCCTTTGTAGATGCACTTTCAAGCACACAAATTCTGCTATATTTGAGCAAAAAAAGGTTAAGCTAGTAATTAGGAATAATCAAGAAAATGAGAAATTATTCTAATTTCTCATCAGGTTTGGATCAAGTTAATTTGAACTATATAATTTTTATTTTGATATAATTATTCCTCAGTCTACTTCCGAACAAATCGCTAACTTAGTTAAGGTTGTTAATTGTTAATTTCATAGAAGTAAAATATTTATACTTAATCAAACACTGATAAAGTCAGAAAAAAGGTGACTAATCAAGAAGAGCCTGAGTAGTTTTACTTAAAGATAAGTGATGATCCAACTAATACCTGTAGTATGTAAAACCTATTTTCGCTAAAATTTACTTAAGCAAATATACTGGGTCGTGTTAATTAAAATTTTAGCTATTTCAATTTTTTTTTGATTAATAGGGTAATAAAGTACAGCTTTAATATTTTACTTTTAGTAAGTTAGTATCTATAGTTTTGCAGTTTTGCGAATCGCTAATTATCGATCTACCTAAATGTTTGTTACAGATGTTTGGGATGGGTGGGTTTCAATACTGCTCGGTTAAGCAAATTTTTGGTCTGTAGGGGCGAAGCATTCGGGCAGAAAATCTAGGTTTTCAGACATAAATTTTGACCCGAATGCTTCGCCCCTACTCTTAACCGAGAAGTATTGGGGCGGGTTTTGATTTCAATCTGATGGCTGGGTATTCCAGGCTTTTGGCCCCTCCCGCCCCTACTCGATTTGGATCAATCATTTGGGTAAACGATATGACCGTATAACTCAAAAACTTGTAAAGACGTTGCGTGCTACATAACATATATAGGACTTACGCACTGACACTAAATATGGTGGGATGGTGCGTTACGTTAGCACGCGAGAGCACCCTACGAATATAACTAAGGCAGGCAGGATGCCCACCCCACAAGTAAGCTGTAACTGTTTTGGGGCAGGCAGGATGCCTACCCCACAAGTAAGCTATAACTCTTGTGGGGTGGGCTTCCTGCCTGCCCCATCCTTAGATAGCTATATTTATGTAGAGACGTTATATATAACGTCTCTACATAAATTGGGGAAGGTATTGTCAAGCTGAATTAATTAAAAGCGATCGATCACCGCTTGAGCAAATTCCGAACACTTCAAAGGTGGTTCTACAGGTGGTTCCATTAACCGCGCTAAGTCGTAAGTAACTTCACGATTAGAAATTGCCCCACCAATACCTTTTTTAATTAGATCGGCAGCTTCTTGCCAACCTAAAAATTCAAACATCATTACCCCAGAAAGAATCACTGAAGCTGGGTTAATGCGGTCTAAACCTGCGTGTTTTGGTGCAGTACCGTGAGTCGCTTCAAAAATCGCGCAATCATCACCAATATTAGCACCAGGCCCCATGCCTAAACCACCAACGATCGCAGCCGCAGCATCAGAGAGATAATCTCCATTCAGGTTCATGGTAGCGAGAATAGAATACTCATCGGGGCGGGTTTGAATTTGTTGGAAAATGCTATCAGCGATGCGATCGTTCACCATCACTTTATCTTTCCATTTTCCATTACCATGAGTTTCCCAAATTGAATTTAAAACCTCTTCAACTTCTTGGCAAACTTGAGCTTTCTTTTCCTCAGTTAAAGCATCATAACCCGGATCGATTTTTCGGGCATTATCTTCAATAGAAAGGTCAGGTTTTCTTTCTTTATTGCTGAGAATCCAAGATTCCCGTTCCGTCACACATTCAGCGCGAAACTCACTAGTTGCTAACTCGTAACCCCAGTCACGGAAAGCGCCTTCAGTGTATTTCATAATATTGCCCTTATGCACCAAAGTTACTTGCTGCTTATTTTTGGGCAAAAGTAAAGCTTGCTTAATAGCGCGACGAACCAGGCGTTGAGAACCAGTTTTACTAATGGGTTTAATGCCAATACCGGAGTCGAGGCGAATTTGTTTGCTTCCATGTTCGGGAGTAGCAGGAATCAAATCATTATTCAGAATGTGGATTAACTTTTGAGCAATTTCCGTACCTTCGCGCCACTCAATACCTAAGTAAATATCCTCGGTATTTTCCCGATAGATAATGACATCAAGTTTTTCGGGAGTTTTGTGTGGGGAAGGCGTACCGGAATAGTAGCGACAGGGACGAATACAAGCGTAAAGGTCAAAAATTTGCCGCAATGCCACATTGAGAGAACGAATACCACCACCGATCGGGGTTGTCAAAGGCCCTTTGATAGCGACACCATATTCTTTAATTGCGGTTAAGGTGTCTTGGGGTAGGTACTGGTAAGTACCATAGAGTTCGCAAGCTTCGTCACCAGCATAAACTTTAAACCAGCTGATTTTCCGTTTGCCACCGTAGGCAGCTTCTACTGCCGCATCAAAAACTTTTTGGGCGGCGGGCCAAATATCCACACCTGTACCATCGCCACGAATGAAGGGAATAATGGGGTTATCGGGAACAATGGGTTCACCATTCTCGAAAGTAATGCGTTCACCTGTTGTTGGGGGTGTAATTTTGTCGTACATAATTCACTAGTAGATCCGAAATAGCACAATATTAGAAAAGCCTAGACGATACACCTAACGGTACGCTAGCGCGATCGCACTGTTTGGTATTGTCAGGTACACTGTCTGTGGTGAAGGGCAAATATTTACAATGATTTTAGGTGTTTACGATTTAGCCCAGTTACAGGAAGCGATCGCCTTGACCCCAGATCGATGGCGACCATTAGTATTTACCAATGGTTGTTTTGATTTACTCCATGTAGGTCACATTCGTTACTTACAGGTAGCCAAATCCTGGGGAAGATCGTTAGTGGTTGGGTTAAACAGCGATCGATCCGTGCAAACCATTAAACCAAACCGTCCTGGTATGCCACAGCGACCCATAATACCAGAAATTCAAAGAGCCGAACTACTCACAGCCTTAAAACCTGTAGACGCTGTGGTAATTTTTGCCGAAACCACAGCAACTCAACTCATAACCGCCCTAAAACCTGATATCTATGTTAAAGGAGGCGATTATAGTCTAGAAAATCTCCCAGAAGCAACCGTAGTGCAAGCATTAGGTGGGCGGGTAGAATTAATTCAAATTGAAATTCCCACTTCCACTACAGGTATAATTAATCGAATTTTACAAGCACAATAAGGCAGGGGGGCTCTTGGGCTCTTGGGCTCTCGGAGAATTTAAAACTTAAAACTCTTCCTATCTTCCTAACTGAAAACTCAAAACTCTCTCACTCAAAACTTCCCTAGTCCCCATCTCATCTACTAATCACCAACATAAATCAATGAACCATGAACGATAGTGATATAGTGCTATTAAAATCGGAACGTAATATTGACTACAGTCCCCTGGAAACGCTGTTGAAAGCACAAGACTTTCAAGCTGCCGATAAAATGACTTTAGAAAAGTTATGTGAATTGGCGGGAGTTGAAGCAATACAGAGGAAATGGTTGTATTTTACTGAAGTAGAGAACTTTCCCCTTACTGATTTACAAACGATCGATAAACTGTGGCGGAATTACTCGGAAGGTAAATTTGGCTTTTCTGTCCAAAGGGAAATCTGGCTTTCTTTAGGAAAAAACTGGGAAAAATTATGGCCGAAAATAGGTTGGAAGACAGGGAATAATTGGACAAGATACCCCAACGAATTTACCTGGGATCTGAGTGCGCCCAAAGGACACTTACCTTTGTCTAACCAATTACGAGGGGTAAGAGTCATGGCTTCATTATTATCTCATCCAGCTTGGACGAGTTAAGGCGATCGCTAGAGTATTCGTGACTAGGGACTGGGTACTGGGTACTGGGAATATCTACGTATTTTTTAGCATTAAGGTTTTTCCCCATCCCAGTTCCCCATCCCCAATCTCCAAGATTTACCCCACCCGGGTCTTTATCTGGGTGAGAGCTAAAAAGACGCGAAATGACGCGGTTTTAACCCGTCGTGTAGCATCCTTTTAGAATCCCCTTGGCTAAAGCTAGGGCAGAAGTCAAAAATAGTATTAATTTTTTCTGTAAAAGATGTTTGTCTGGACTGTAGTTGGGGAACTTTAAGAATAGCTATAAGCCATCAGGCAGCAGCTAAGTAAATTTCACGTTAATTTAACTATGCGGGTAGCAGTTAGCATGGTAAGCCCTGAAAACAATCTATTTTTTGGTTTGAATGCGGTAACACCTCAAGCAAGAGAGCAACAACGCCTCACAGCTTTAGCAGAATCTGGACTACTGCAAGCAGAAAACATTCCGATTTTCGATGAAGCGACACAGACAGCAGCCCATTTCCTAGATGCACCCATCTGCATCTTGGGGATCATGGACAGAGAACGGCAAGTTTTTAAGTCTGCTGTTGGTTTATCACGCTTGGGTTTAATGAATCAGCTGGCGGCATCTCGTCAGTTATCGCGCTCAGAATCTTTTTGTATTTACGTGGTAGAGAGCCAAAGAGTTTTGGTGATTAATGATGCTACCACCGATCCAAATTTTGCTAAAAGTTTATTGGTACAGCATTACGGTATCCGCGCTTATTTGGGAGTACCACTATTAACCGCCAGTGGACATTGCTTGGGTACTTTAGCGGTAATGGATAAGGTAGCACATAATTTTTCGAGTAAGGATATCGAGTTTTTAGAACTCATGGCACGCTGGATCATGAGTGAGTTTGAGCGGAGTCGCTTGCAATCTAGTGCTGAACCTCCGGGAGTAATGGTGAATTTAAACACTCGAGTCCTTTCCCCATCTAAATCTGGAGAACACCCAGCGGCTAATCAAATTCAAGTCAAACTGTTAGGAGAAATCACCCAGGAACTCAGGACACCCCTAACTTCGATTTTGGGCATGGCTAGTGTTTTGGGTAGAGAAATTTATGGCCCTTTGACGAAAAAACAGCAGGAATATTTAGACATTATCCAAAACAGCGGTCAATATTTACTGTCTCTGGTTAACGAAATTTTGGCTTTGGGAGAACTAAATACTGATGACCCAAAACTGAATCTTTCGGCAACGGATATTGAAATGCTCTGCCAACAGGCTAGCAATTCTTTGGAGGAGGCGGCTAATCGCAGAGGTCAAAAGGTTCGGGTTTCTGTAGAACCAGGAAATCGAATTTGGCAACTAGATAAGGACAAAGTGAGACAGATGCTTTATCATCTGGTGTCTAGTTTGCTGAAAACGGCGGATACTGGCTGTGTGGTTCGGATTCATGTGTCTCGGAAAATTCAAGGGCTAAATATTGCGGTTTGGGTTTCTCATCCTTGGTTGGGAGATAGTCTGCCTCATGTAGAATCTTTATTGTATCAATCATCGATGAAGGCGGTTCCTGTAGTTTCGGAAAGTTTGCCTTCTCAGGTTGAAAATGCGGAAGCATGGTCAACTTTGGTGATTCCGTCGGAAGCAGAACATTCGCCAATTGAATCTTCTGCATCAACTGATTTTTCTGATGTTGATGAACAGGTAATGGCTACTGCTCAACAGGTGGAAATTTCGGCTCATCCTTTAAATAGTGACTCTTGGGAAAATTTGGGTTTGTTACTCAGTTGTCACTTAGCACAAATGCAGGGTGGTCAGATCTCGATTCAGGGTTCACCGGAATCGGGCTATCGCTATGTGATTATGTTGCCTAAAGTAATGGTTGTGGATGGGTAAGCTTACCCCCGACTTAAGCACGGGGGCTTCCACACTCTGGCTGTTTGTTGGTAAATTGAATAATTCTAAATCCAAACTGGAAAATGCTGTTGCAGAATCAGCTGTTTAACTATCAGAAATACTGACGAATGACTTATGACAAATGACAGGTATTTTATGAATTCGGCTTGGCAACAAATCACTTTGTCTAATTTGCCTTTGTATCAGTGGCGGAGTGCTAGCTATTTGTACCGATTGGTTGGTTGTTTAACCCCTTGGCGCAGGGGTAGCTGGCTAATGCAGTGGGGAGAAACACTGGGGGCTTTTTTGGTGAGTCTGGTGTTTGCTCTGGCGACCTTTGTGTCTAACGATCTGGTGGGCGTGCTACTGTTGGCTAGTGGTGCTTTTTGGGTGCTGCTGACTTTATCGGATGAGGTGGGGGCTGGTGTTACTCCGATTCATTTGCTGGTGTTGCTGTATTGGGGTATTTCGGCAGTAGCAACGGCGATGTCTCCAGTGAAAGCGGCGGCGTTGGTTGGTTTAATCAAGTTAACGCTATATCTGCTGTTTTTTGTGCTGATGGCACGGGTGTTACGATCGCCTCGTCTCCGTTCTTGGATAATTACTATTTATTTGCACGTAGCTTTGGTTGTCAGTGTTTACGGGTTACGTCAATGGATTTTTGGCGCAGCACAACTGGCGACTTGGGTTGATGCAGAATCTTCTTTAGCTAAAACTACGCGAGTTTATAGCTACCTGGGAAATCCGAATTTACTAGCTGCTTATTTGGTACCTGCGATCGCTCTTTCCTTGGCGGCTATTTTCGCTTGGCGAGGTTGGATTTGTAAGGCTTTGGCTGTGGTAATGTTTGGGGTTAATTCCACTTGTTTGATATTAACTTTTAGCCGGGGTGGTTGGATCGGTTTGCTGGTGATGTTTTTCACTTTTTTAGTGTTGCTGTTTTACTGGTTTAGTGTTTATTTGCCACCTTTTTGGCGCACTTGGTCGTTACCTATTTTATTGGGAGGTATGGCGGGTTTTGTGGTGTTGGCGGTGCTGTTTGTGGAACCGGTGCGCGATCGCGTTTTGAGTATGTTTGTCGGGCGCGAAGATAGTAGTAATAATTTCCGAATAAATGTTTGGGCGGCGGTGAAGGAAATGATTGCCGATCGTCCTATTTTAGGTATTGGCCCTGGCAATAATGCTTTTAATAAAGTTTACCCGCTTTATATGCGTCCTCGTTATACTGCTTTAAGTGCTTATTCTGTGGTGTTGGAGGTGTTAGTAGAAACTGGGTTTATTGGTTTAATTTGTTTCCTGTGGTTGCTGTTAGTTACTTTTCACCAAGGTTGGCAACAATTACGCCGTTTAAGGGAGTTTGGTAGTCAACAAGCTTTTTGGTTAATTGCGGCGATCGCTACTCTTTTAGGTATGTTAGCTCATGGCGCTTTTGATACTGTTTTGTATCGCCCGGAAGTTAATACTCTCTGGTGGTTCATGATTGCTTTGATTGCGAGTTATTACACTAATTTTAGGCAGGGGATTAGAGAATAGGGACTGGGGACTGGGAAAGTTTTGAGTGAGAGAGTTTTGAGTGAGAGAGTTTTGAATTAAAGAGAAAGTTTTGAGTTATCACCTTGTCCCAAGAGTCCCAAGAGTCCCCTATTACCAAGTTACTCGATCTTTCAATCTTTCTAATAATCTTGGGCCGATGCCGGGGATGCGATCGAGATCTTCTAAAGAAGTAAAAGGTTTCTTTTGTCTGGATTTAATAATTTCTTGAGCTAATTTGGGTCCGATTCCTGGTAATGCTTCTAATTCTTGTTGCGTTGCGGTGTTAAGATTAACTTTAGGAATATTTTGATTTTGGGGAACTGTGGGCGAATTTGAGTTTTGTATAACTGGTTTAGATGCTGTTTCAATTTGTGGACATTGTTGCTGTTGAGTTTTAATTTTTTGCTTGATTCTATCTGGTAAACCTAGTTGAGCATCGGCATAAAGGCGATCGAATTCCCTTTGAAAATGAGCGGCTACTTTTGGACTTTGAATTATTACTAATGTTTCGTCGTTATTGCTATTTGCTGCTTCTGACCAATTGTGGGAACCTGCGATCGCTATTTTCCCATCTATAACCGCAAATTTATGATGTAATAAATCGCCTTTTCTTAGCAAAGGTGTTCCGACAGTTTTAATGGGATTTTGCCAAGGTTGATTATTGATTTCGTATTTACAATCATTGACCAAAGCTACTCCCATCATATCCAAACCTTCACTATAATAACGATAGGCGAAATCCGGTTCAATTAAAGCTTTGATTTTTACTCCTCGTTGATGATTTGTTTCTAAGATATTGGCTATTTGCTGTTCGGAAAAGACGAATAGGGCTAGATCGATCGATTGGGTAGCAGCACTTAAAGTTTTACCAATTAACCCATTACTGCTTTGTTCCCAAGGTACTTTATTAGATGTGGGTGAAAATTGTACTGAGATGTTAACAGTTGCTAAATCTACTGTTTGTACAGAACGTAATGGTTTTTTCACTCCAAATTTACTATCTGGTTTTCCCCCTACTCCATCCCCCCACATCAAATTAAATTCTTCGGTGAAATGCGTTGCTAATTCAGGGCTATTGATTTTGAGTAAACTATTATCATTTCCTAAACTCTCAAGATTTTGCAAATCTCCGTGAATATCGGAAGTGGTAAAATTAGCTGAAGTAATAATGATTATTTGATTATCAATAATGACAAATTTGTGGTGCATTAAACCGCTACCAGCTGAACCATCAGCAGTGTCATCAATTATTGGTACTTTGGCATTTTCTAAGATTACTAAAGCATCTTTTTGGTTAATTTCTGCAACATCTAATTTTTCGTCTTCGTTTTCGTCTACAAGTTGGCGATATTCTTTGTAGCGGTCTTGTTCTCTAGGTGGCAGTTTTGCGATTTCATCGGCGGTAAACTTACCCCAAGGACGACTGTAATTATTTTCCAAAATTACTCTAACTTTAACTCCGGCTTTTTGCCGTTCTACTAAAGCTTGAGCAATTTTCGGTAAACGTAATTCTTGCACTGCTACATCTACTGTAGATTTAGCACTAGCAATAGTATTAACTATAACTTGTTCTAGGTCATCTCCTGACCTTCTTTGTTGACGGTAAGGTTCTATATATTCTGGTAACTGTGCGTGATTGAAATATACCTGAACAAAGGGATCTTGGGGTAAGGGAGTAAGTTTTTGAGGTTGGGGGACTGCTTTTTGGCAAGCTGAGATGGAAAATGCCAAAACAAATGCCGGGAAAAGTGTTGGGAGATTAAAGCTAGGTAGATGCAACATTGCTTACCAAAGAGCGAGTGTGTTGGTAATTTTGGTTACTACTTATTAAGCAGGATGGCATCAAAAAAATCAATGGAGATTAATTAAGTTAAAGTCTTTTAGAGGATTTTTGATGTAATTTTATATCAGGGTGATTTTTTGCTGGGATTAATAAAACTTTAACTAGGGTGGGCACTCTTTTGGGTGCTAAATTGGAGGCACACCGTTGTTTTATGGCAAGACGAAAGAAGCTGTTTCCCTGTGGTCATAAGGGTTATGGGCAAATTTGTCATCTTTGTGCCCAACAACGCGCTATTTTGGAACAGAAGCGGCAGGAAAAACAAGATTGGGAGTTTACTTTTACTCAAGATCCAATTAATTTAAGGGATTTACCTTATCATGTGGTGGTTAAGGCGCGTTTGGTAATCGCAGGGTTACAAGAAAATAAGGATTATCGAGAGTTTGGGGGAAAGCGTCTGCGCTACGATCGCTTGATCATCAGTATTCCGATCACCCGCAATTACCGATTGCTTTGCCGAGACTGCGGTACAATGTTAATCCCGCAAGAGGTTCTGTCCCATGAGGATTATAACGTCAAGAAACCTGGTTGTTAGGCAGGGGAGCAAAGGGAGCAAAGGGAGCAAAGGGAAGTTTATGTAGGGGCGGGTGAGAGTAGACAATATTTGTCATCAATAAACAATCTCTGGATAAAACTAGCCTCTATAACTTAAAACTCAAAACTTTTTTATACTTGTTGCTGAAACTGTTAGAGTTAGAAATATGCAAATTTATTTAGATTACAGCGCTACAACTCCGCCCCGTCCAGAGGCGATCGCACTGATGCAACAAATCCTCTCTCAACAGTGGGGAAATCCTTCCAGTTTGCATGAGTGGGGTCAAAGGGCAGCAACGGTTTTAGAACAAGCGAGAATGCAGGTTGCAGGGTTAATTAATGCGCCTGCTGATGGGATTATTTTTACTTCTGGTGGTACGGAAGCAGATAATTTGGCAATTATGGGGGTGGCGCGATGTTACTCTCAACCACAACATATTATTATTTCTAGTGTGGAACATTCGGCGATTTCGGAACCTGCAAAGTTACTGGAAAGTTGGGGTTGGGAAATCACTCGTTTACCTGTGGATAATTGGGGTTGGGTGAATCCGAATGATTTAGAAAATGCTTTGCGATTCCCCAAAGGGGACGCTTCGCGAACGAATACAGTTTTAGTTTCAATTATTTATGGTCAAAGTGAAGTAGGAACTTTACAACCAATTGAAAAATTGAGCGAAATTGCCCGCTCTCATGGGGCATTATTTCATACTGATGCGGTGCAAGTGGCGGGAAGATTGCCGATCGATGTGCAAAAATTAGGGGTAGATTTACTCTCCCTTTCTAGTCATAAAATTTATGGCCCTCAAGGTGCGGGGGCGTTGTATGTGCGTCCGGGTGTGGAGTTGGTGCCTTTGTTGGGTGGTGGGGGTCAGGAAATGAAATTGCGATCGGGAACTCAAGCTGTGCCAATAATTGCAGGTTTTGGTGTAGCGGCGGAGTTGGCGGCGCAAGAAATGGGTCAAGAAACGCCCAGGTTAATCCGGTTGCGCGATCGTCTTTTTGACTTATTATCTAATGTGGCAGATCTGCAATCTACTGGTCATCGTTGGCAGCGTTTACCCCATCATGTAAGTTTCTGTTTGCTAAATGCTGATGGGAAAAAATTAAGTGGGAAAACGATCGTTCGCCAATTAAATTTAGCAGGAATTGGGATTAGTGCTGGTGCGGCTTGTAACAGCGGTAAACTTAATCCTAGTCCAATATTATTGGCAATGGGCTACAGCAATAAACTGGCTAAGGCTGGAATTCGTCTGACTTTGGGGCGTTATACTACGGAAGAAGATGTAGATTGGACAGCGATGGTTTTGCAGCAAATTTTACAAAGGTTGACTCCAGAACCAGCTTTATCTAAAGTCTAGTTTTTACCTTTGCAAGTGCTGTAAGTGTTTTTGTGTATATAAATTGAATAGGTAATCATGTTGTCAATTTGTTCAGCTTATTTGGCCTCAAATTGTTTACTGGAAAATGCGATCGCTCCGACTAACTTAGCTAAATCTCCTAATGTTTCGGTAGAGCAGTATTTTTGTCAAGGTAAGCGAGACTATTTTAATTATAAGTTAAGCAGTGCTTTGACTAATTTCTATCAAGCGTTGCGGCTTAATCCTAACTATGCAAACATTTATCTCTACCGAGGTAACAGTTATGTATTATTAGGAAATTTACCGAATGCGTTCGCCAATTTTAATTTTCTGTTGCGCCTCAAACCTGATTTTCCTAATGCTCATTTAGTTTATGCTAATCGGGGAAGTGCATTTGCGCGATCGGGCAATTATCGGGCTGCTATTGCTGATTATACCCAATCAATTAAACTTAATGGTTCTACGCCTTTAGTCAGAGAAAATAGAGGATTCGCTTATTATTTTTTGGGTCAGGAGCAAGCAGCGATCGCTGATTTTCAAGCCGAGGCAAGGTTATTTAGATTTAAATTCGCTCAAATGATGGAGTTAATTTACGCAGTGCAACATAAAGACGAAAGTAGATTAAAAACCAATTGGCCGCTCGTTGCTCCGAATCGGGGGCAAGAAATGAAAGGCTGTTAAAATCAAAAAATTTTAGATTTGAGGTTTGAAAATCTCAAATCTAAAATTTGTTTATCTATTATTTATCGACTCCACTTCAGAAAGCTCTACTGCCAAATTCTTAGGATTATGTAACTTATTAATTGTCACAATTTCTTTATGATGGATAGTATTGATTGCTACTTGCCAAGAAAAGGCAAAGGATTGGAAAGATTCGGGGGAAATGCGATCTTCATCTAAGTCTTGCACAACTTCCCGAAAAATTCTGAATAATTCTTGGCGTAAGTTTTCCAAGTCTTCTAATTTATCGGTCTGGCGTGCGGTTTCTGTTAAAGTTACAATTTCTAAATTGTACTTATCAGCACGGTTCTTTTGTTTATCGGAAAAATGGGAACGTAAAGACCACAAACCAGAACCAATTAAAGTGGCAATTGACATCAATAAAGCAATCACTTCGGCATTTTCATTCAAAAAAGCTGGTTTTTCGCGATCGTAGTAGTTTCTCGCTCCTTCATGCAAAGTTAATCCTAAATTTTGCCCGATATCTGGTTGAGAAATTGTCGCAGCTTTCGGTTCAATTTTTACCAAATTATGACGATATTCATATAAAATACTGGTGATTTTCTTAACTAAATTTGCCGACACATTTTCATTAGTAATTAATGCCGCTTGCACACCAACAGTAGGTAAATTATATTCAGGAACAGCCGGAATAGCTTTGTAAGTTCCTTTGGGAATTGTACTATCAATCAAATAAGGATAAGCAATTTTCATTGCGGCTGCTTGCTCGATCGGAATCATCCTAGCTTCAGTTGTTCTCAGCAATTCTTTTGTCCAACTATTACCAATGGGCAAAGTCCGAAAAACCGCATCTACTTGACCGTTACGCAAAGCTAATGCTGCTTTTTGGGGAGTCATTTGGAACCATTGAAAGTCCGTAGGTTTTAAATCATAATGTTGAGCTAAAATCCAAAAAGCATTATAAGAACCACTACCTTTAGGCATTAAAGCAATTCGTTTACCTTTGAGATCAAAAATAGTTTGAATAGGAGACTTTTTGGCAGCAATTAAATGGAAAACTTCGGGATAAAGTAGAGCAATAGCACGGGCGGAAGGTTTAGCTGGGGTATCATTCTGCACCAGGGCAAGTTGTACTTTACCATCATTTAGAAGCTGCATATTTTCATCGGCTCCATTGGTAGGTATTACTTGTAGTTTGATCTGCGGTTCATTTTTCTCAATTACGCGCCGAATCGCTTCACCAAAAGTATAGTAATCTCCACCTTTACTACCTGTGGCAAGTTTTAGTTCGCTCGGACTATTTTGTTCTTTTACTAATTTCCAAATAGCCGCACCAGTGATTGCTAAACATAAAGCAGCGATCGAAACAGAAGCAATAAATTTACGGTTCATAAATTTTAGATGGTGTGAGTGGCGTTTTTGAATAATACTATTGATGATAATAAGATAACCTGAAACTCAGCCGCAAAACCTCTATGGTGGAACTTCCCAAAACGTTAGAAGAAGCGATCGCCCAAGCTCAACAAGCTACCCTAGCGGCGATCGCCGATGGACAAACTAGAATCCAAGTGGAAATGGTATTTCCCGAAATCGCCTTACAAGCGCAATCGATCGCGCTACAATTTCTCCCAGTGTTCGATAATTTGCCAACTTTCCAAAAAAGTGAAGAAACAAAAGCAAAAACTAGTCCCCAAGTCAAAGTATTTTTCCCGGATGCAGGTGCAGCGGCGTTAGCGCGACGCGACTGGGGAAAAGATATTCCTTACAAATTAGAAGATATTGGGTTAGGTAGATTACCAATTCAAGACAAAATTGCCGCTGAAGATGATGTTTTTCTACTAGTTGATCCCAGTTCTGTGGAAGTAGGGGAAGTGGAAAAAATTTGTAATGCAGTTGGCGATCGACCTGTAGTTTTACTCAATCCTCACTTAGAAGATGCAGGTACAGTAGGAATTGGTTACGCCGCCCGTCAACTACGCCAACGTTTATTTAGTACCCTGTTTTCCTGTTACTATGTCCGCCCCTTAGAAGGCGCAGCAATTTTCCGTTGTTATCCTGGTTTATGGCAAGTTTGGTTAGAAACTAACGGCGAATATAAACTGTTAGTGGAATTACCGAAAAAACCTGTTGGTGAGGAAATCGATCAAATTTTAATGTCAGTAACTCAACCAGCAACGGGTAATTCTGGTGATGCACCAAAACCGAAAAAACCCGGAATTTTTGCCAGTATGCAACGCTTTTTACGTGCCTTAAATAACTAACTCAGAAAAGTACGTTGTTGCGCTGTCTTCGCTAAACAAAGGCGAGTCGAGCGCAACAACGTACCTAGAGGTTTTAACGGAAATGTCGCTATCCATCCCCCCTTTTAAGAAAGGGGGGATGGATAGCGACCAACTAAAAAATCGCGTAGCGTCCGCATAATTCTAAGATTTGTGCTAATATTTTAGGGTAATTGATAACAGTAATGATGGCAATTCGACGCGCCACATTTAGAATTCACCCAAACCAGACTCAAGAAAGAGCCTTATTTGGTGCGCGTCGATTGCATGGTTATTTGTACAATGCTTGCGTAGCGCATCGCCGCTATGAGTGGAGAGCGAACAAATACAATGTTTCTTATTTTGAGCAACAAAATTGTTTGCCAGCATTTAAGAAAGAATGAAAGGAGTTTGGCTATCTCCATTCGCAGTCGTTACAAGCGACAGTGAAGCGAGTTGACTTGGCTTACGGTGGGTTTTTTCAAGGAATAAGAAAACTCCCAAAATTCAAATCGATTCGGGATTATTCAGGTTGGTGTTATCCAGCCAAATCGGGGTGGAAAATCAACAGTAACGGTAAGCATGGAAGCTTGCTCCTTAACGACTTAGGAATTACTATCGATGTTCCTACTCCCGAATGTAAGTTTGGCTCCAATTCAGACCTAAAATATGAGTCAATAATTGCTTTCGATCTGGGAACAGAAACCGCATTGACTCTTTACGATGGTTCTGATTTTACCGAGCTAGAGAATCCCAGATTCACCAAGAAGGCTGAATCACAAATCAAACAAAAATCTAAAGCTTTGCTTGGTGTGCGTGCGCCAAATCGAACCAAAAAGATTCAAGCTTCTAGACGGATGTATTCGTACAATTTGTCAGTCATCCGAATTGGTGTTACATCCAAATAAATATTCATCACTGTGTAATCTTCACTGCCAAATGCACTGGTAAAATATCCCCTGGTATCTGCTCCTTTTCTAAATTTAAATTCAAAACCTAATTCGGGTTTTTCATCTTCGGGAACATTGGTAAATGCTAACCCAATTACTTCTTTTTGCTCGTTATCAACAAAGTTAGACATCAAATCTACTAAAGTTGAATTTGCCAAGATATCGGGATACAATTTCTGATGATTAAAATGAGGTTGATAACTGGGATTGTTCGGTTCTACTTTGGTTCCCGCTAATTTTAGCGGATGGACAATCACTTCTTTGGTTTGTAAATTAAATTTATCGCCCCGATCCAAATAGGTTAATTTAACATTTTTGATATTAAACTCTTTAATACTTGGGTTAGTAGTGGCGGCAGATAAATCCATGACTAAAGCACCTTTGTATCCGATGACTTCAGCAATGTTATTCTTCACTACTAACGCAGTATTTTCATCTACACCTATTCCTAAATTGTAGCCTTTCTTTTTCATGACTACTAAGGAACGGGCAAATCTTCCCCGAATAAAGAAATGCTGATCGATGAAAATATCCTTACCGATAAAACCTAATCCTTTATCTATTTCTTTACCTTCAGTTACCCCATTTTTCAAAACGCTTAATACATTGCTTGCGTCACGAAACATGGTATCACTCATAATTGCTGCACCTGCACTAGTTCCAGCAATTACACCGCCTTTTTTATAGATTTTCCAAATGGCATCTAATAGTGGTGTTTTTTCCCCGGTTTTGGTATAAAGCGCCTGAGTTATTCTTTCTTGGGAACCGCCAGTAAAGTAAACTCCTTTACAGGTTTCTACTTTTTTTATTAAGGTAGAATCGTTAACCGCTTCTTGGTAATCTACATCTATATTTTCTATAGCAACGGGGAAAAGAATTGGTTGGGCACCGTATTTTTTTAATGCTTCTACTGAATAGTTACCATTTTTTATGGGATTACCACTCGCTGTTGGTAAAACGGCAATTCTCGCGCCTTTTCCTCCAGCTAATTGGATGATTTTCTGGAAAACTTCGGCATTATCGTAACGGAGATTACCGCCGGCAATTACTAATGAAGGTGAAGGTAAGGGAGATGATTTCACAGTTGTTGCTGTTTCTTTATTGTTTGCTAAACTAAGAGGAATTACTCTAATGAGTACGGCGATCGCAAAAATAACTAATACCAACCATGACCGCTTATTCATTTTCCTTAATTTTTAATTTTTAAGTAGATTGATTGCTGAGTTTTGGGGAATTATACCATATCTTATTCATGATTTTACAAAGGAACTCTCAAATTACCTTATCGCCGCAAATATCTCCTTGGCTTTATTGGTCACTTTTCCCAATTCATCGAATTTTTCTTAGCTTGTACTTTGGCAAAATTCTTATTAAAGGCGAGGAATATTTACCAGAATTTGGCCCATTGGTGATGGCACCGAAACATTATAGCCGTTGGGACCCGTTGTTAATTGCTTTACTTAGCAGAGAACCGCTATTTTTCATGACTAATGCTAATCAATTTGCGGGGATGCAAGGCTGGTTTATTGAAAGGTTGGGAGCTTTCCCGGTAGACTTAAGTCATCCTAGCGTATCAAGTATGCGTAATGCAATTGAGTTGTTACAAGATGGGAAAAAATTGGTGTTATTTCCTGAAGGGGGTATTGTGCGCGATCGAATTTTGCGATCGCTCAAACCAGGATTAGCTAGATTAGTTTTACAAGCCGAAGCCAAATTACCTCAACCCGCCTCAATCCCGATCGTTCCCGTTACCTTAAAATATCAACCAAGTGCTAACTTCTTAGCCGATGTATTCATTAACATCCAACCGCCAATTTATAGCCGAGATTATCGTCAAGAAAACGACAAAAAAACTGCCATTGTCTTAACCGAAGTCTTAGAAAATTCTTTAATCGCCGGGTTAAAAAGGGGGTGAAAATTTCTCCCCCTTGATTCCGAAGAGAACTGGGCAAAGGTCTAAAATTAATTAAAGCAGAGCTTTGTTAACAACAGTTTAAGCTAAAGGTTCTGTTCCCTTTTCTGGCGTAATCTTCTAAGATGAAACCTTTTATTTTTGCTTTGTAATTGTGGATCATTTGCCAAACCAGTTACCGCCAAACCAACCTCAAGATCTGGAGCGCGATTTTCAGATAGTCAACCGGACATTGCGAGTTTTAAGTGCCTGTACACAGGCTGTGATTCGAGCAACGGATGAAATGACCTTGTTACAAACACTGTGCCAACTGATTACCGAAGAAGCGGCGTATCGGATGGCATGGGTGGGATATGTGTGTCACGATGAAGCGAAGTCGGTTCAACCAGTTGTTTGGGCAGGTTATGAAGCTGACTATTTGAAGAGTATAAACATTACTTGGGCAGATACGGAACGGGGACAGGGACCGACGGGGAGAGCGATTCGATCGCACCAACCCATTGCCTGCCAAAATATGCTAGAAGATCCAAAATTTGCGCCTTGGCGAGCAGCAGCACAGCAACGGGGCTACCAATCCTCACTGGTTTTACCCCTGTTGGATGGGGAAGAAGTTTTTGGCACGTTGAATATTTACTCGACGGAAGCCGAAGCCTTTAATCCACCAGAAGTCACCTTGTTGACAGAACTCGCCAATAGCCTGAGCTTTGGCATTTTGGCATTACGGGCAAAGCAAAAACATCAGGAGGCAGAAGCGGCACTGCAACTGTCACAAGATAAGTTTTCCAAAGCCTTTTATAGCAGTCCGATTGCCAACTGTATCATTACTCTGGGGGACGGATTTATTTTAGATGTGAATCACGGGTTTGAGTGGTTGTTTGGCTACGATCGCGAAGAAGCGATTGGACGGACAATGCTGGAATTGCAATTGTGGCAGAATGTTGCCCAGCAGCCAAAGATGCTTGAGCAATTGCGATCTCAAGGTAATCTGAGAAACTATGAAGTAAATTTCCAAAAACATAACGGGGAGCCAATTCTTTGTCGCATTTCTGCTGAACTATTCCATTTTGAAGCGCAGATTTGTCTGATGGCTGCGATTGAAGACATTACCGAACGCAGACAGGCAGAGTTGACAATTTTGCAGCTGAACGAAGAACTAGAACAGCGAGTTGAGGAACGCACTGCCGCCTTGCGTAAAAGCGAACGACGCTACCGTGCCCTGATGGATGGCGCTTGTGATGCGATTTTGGTGGCAGATACCCAAGGCAATCTTCTAGAAGCTAACCAGAAAGCCTTGGAAATGCTGGGTTACACAGAGGCGGAACTGCTGAAGCTTCATGCCTCGAAGTTGCATCCAGCCCCGGATATAGACAGGGCAATGCAGGCATTTGCTAGCATGGCACAACGGGAAACCGATCGCTGTTTAGACGTGCTGGTAGTTCGGAAAGACGGACGTTGCTTTCCTGCCGAGATTACAGGCACCTCGATCGATCTGGGAGATGAAACAGTCCTTTGGGGTAATTTTCGTGACATCACAGATCGCAAGCAAGCCCAAGCCGCTTTACAAAGAAGCCAAGAGTTTCTCCGCTTGATTACGGATTCTCTCCCCGTCTGCATTATCTATCTTGATATCGAGCAACGCTACCAATTTGTTAATCGGACTTATGAAGTTTGGTTTAAACAAAATCGGGAAGAGATTTTGGGTAAGCCAATGGGCGAAATTATAGATCCTCAGTTTTACAAAGTTATGCAGGGATATCTCGATCGCGTCCTCACAGGTGAAACCGTTACCTATGAACATCTGTTTGGGCAGGAGGGAAGAACGCAGCACTGCTTCCAGATCAGCATTTTACCGGATTGGAACCCTGATCGACAGGTGCAAGGTTGCTTTCTGATGATCTTAGATATTACTAATAAGAAACTGGTGGAGCAAGAGTTAAAGCGATCGAATCAGGAATTAGAACAGTTTGCTTATGTTGCTTCTCACGATTTACAGGAACCGCTGCGGGCAGTCACGGGCTATACTCAACTGTTGATGAGCGAGTATGGCGATCGCTTTGATGAAACTGCCCATTCTTATGCGGAGTTTATCATTGATGGGGCAAAACGAATGCAACTCCTGATTCAAGATTTGTTAGCATACTCGCGAGTCGGCACCCGGGGCAAAGAGTTTGCCATGACAGATTGCAATGCCGTAGTAAAAGAGGCGCTGCGAAATTTGCAGATTGCGATCGCACAAAGCAATGCCGAAATTATAGTTGAACCATTGCCCACAATCAACGCCGATCAAAGCCAACTGGTGCAACTATTTCAAAATTTAATTGGTAATGCAATTAAGTTTTGCCAACAGGATCGTCCCCGGATTAAAATTCGGGCAACTCAACGGGAAACCGACTTTCTTTTTCAGGTAGAGGATAATGGAATTGGCATTAAACCTCAATACCTGGAGCGAATTTTTGAAGTGTTTAAAAGACTGCACACGCGGCGTGAGTACCCCGGTACTGGTATTGGTTTAGCGATTTGCAAAAAAATTGTGTTGCGACATGGTGGGCAAATTTGGGCAGAATCTACTCCCAACCTTGGCACCACATTCTTCTTTACCATTCCTGATCAAACCTTATGAATAGCAGTGTCAGTTATCGTCCGATTGAAATCTTGCTCGTAGAAGATTCTCCGAGTGATGCTAATTTAACAATTCGTGAATTTAATAGAGCCAAAATTGCCAATAATTTACATTGGGTAGAAAATGGGGAAGACGCAATGGAGTATCTCCGTTGCCAAGGAGAATATACTAATGCTCCCCGCCCGGATTTAATTTTGCTCGATCTCAACTTACCCGGTATGGATGGGCGAGAAGTGTTAGCAGAGGTAAAAGCTGATGCTGACTTGAAGCGAATTCCGATCGTAATTTTAACCACTTCAAATGATGAGGAAGATGTGTTACGCTCCTATAATCTGAATGCCAATTGTTATGTGACAAAGCCTATTGATATTCATCAATTTATTCATCTCGTTCAATTGATTAATGAGTTTTGGTTGGCGGCTGTTAAATTACCAGGCGAGTAACCGAAAAACTTCTCAAACTTTAGCTTTAATGTTGGGAAAAGTTGTTGAGCGCTATGCACTGTAAATCTATCCTCAGAGAACTAGTGAATTCTTATGAATCAAGCCTCTCTTCATGTCTTGCTGGTAGAAGATAGTCCAACCGATGCTCAGTTATTTAAACATATATTTTTGCGAGCGGCAACCGGGGATTGGCAACTGGTTTGTGTGTCAAGGTTAAGTGAAGCGATCGCCTCTTGTCAAACTCAATTATATGATGTGGCATTACTAGATTTGGGCTTACCTGACTCTGAAGGTTTGGATACTATATCTCAATTTAATCAAGCGGTTCCTGATGTTCCAATTATTATTTTAACGATGGTAGATGATGAGGATTTAGCCTTACAAGCAATGGCACAGGGAGCACAGGATTATCTGGTAAAAGATCAGGTAACAACCCAACTTTTAAGAAGGAGTATTCGCTATGCCATTGAGCGATCGCAAATTCTCCAAAAACTCATAAATAGCGAAAGAGCGACCTTAGAAGCACTGAATAAAGAACGCGAATTAAATCAATTAAAATCTTATTTTGTTTCAATGGTTTCCCATGAATTTCGCAATCCTTTAACTGTATTACAAGGAATAGGTGAATTACTAATTCATTTTGAGGGCAAGCTAACAACGGAGAAGAAACAGCTTTATTCCCAACAATTGAAGACAACCATTAAGCAGATGTGTCAGCTTTTAGATGAAGTAATTCTCTTAGGAAAAGTTGAAACAATTAATTTTAAAATTGAATTATATAGTCTAAATTTGGAAGTATTTTGTTATGAATTAATTACCGCGCTTCAATTGGGCGATAATAATAACCATTCTATAGTTTTAAGTTATCAGTTAGCTTCAAAGTCGCTGGAAATGGATGCTAATCTTTTGCGGCATATTCTCATAAATTTGATTTCAAACGCACTCAAATATTCTGCTTCTGGCAGTGAAGTTTTAGTGGAAGTTAGCGAGCGCAATGGGATGCTGAGTTTCTGTATTAGCGATCGCGGAATCGGCATTCCTGAAGACGAACAATCTCGATTATTTCAAACTTTTAGCCGTTGTAGTAATGTGGGAAAAATTCAGGGAACTGGACTGGGATTGGCGATCGTTAAACGTTGCGTTAATTTGTATCAAGGAGAAATTTATATTGAAAGTAAAGTTGATATCGGTACCAAGGTTACAGTACTTTTACCAATCCAGTAATAATTAATTTGTTGATAGGCGATCGTTATTTTTTTTGAACCGCGTTCAAAAAAACCTCTTTCACAAATCAAATAGGATTTCTATCAGCAACTAAGCTGCATCCGCGAATTTAATTTTCAGATAGTTGTAGGGTGCGTCAGAAGCTCAAACGTTGATATTTCGATCGAATTTAGGTCTGACGCACCCTACTAATCGTGCCTTTTTTTTAACCCATGTTCACGAAACAAGTAGAACTTCTATAAGCAACTAAGCTGCATCCGCGAATTTAATTTTCAGATAATCCTCCTCCATTTTCGCCCCAGCAGGTTGCAAAGTTGCTAAAGCTTGAGGTAAAACTAAATTGCGACGATGATTACCAATGCGGATATTTAATTCATCTCCTGTTTTACTTAATTGAACTTGGTCTTTGGCAATTCCAGGCAAATACAATTCTAAAGTATATTGATTGCGGTCTTGAATAACTTTAACCGTTGTTTCCCGGTAATAAACCTGCGTTGGATCTTCATCTTTATACAAGGTATCTTTCAATCTTTCCAAAGCAGCTAAACCGCACATTTCCTCGGAAAATAGCGGCACTTCTTTCACAGGTAAAGGATGGAAATTTTCGTGGATTTCTTGACGATACTGCTGCTGATTGTCCTTCCACTTTTGGAAGAATGGATCTTGAATTTCCCCTGGAAGAATGCGATTAGCAACTATTAAATCTGTAGAAACATTGTACAAACTTAAGTAAGCATGGGCACGTAAGGATTCCTTAATCACCATTTTTTCGGGATTTGTGACTAAGCGTACAGAAGTTTGGCTATTATCAACTAAGATTTTTTCTAGTGCTTCGATTTGCTGATAAAACTCGTAGGGCGCGTCCATTACTTCCTTATCAGGCAAAGAAAAGCCTGCGATCGGGCGAAAAATTGGCTCAACCAAAGGTCTGAGTGCAACTGAAATCCCCTGCAACGGCTTGTAAAAACGGCGCATATACCAGCCGCTAACTTCCGGTAGGCTGAGTAACCGCAGCGCAGTTCCAGTGGGTGCAGAATCAATAATTAGAACGTCGTACTCTCCCTCGTCGTAGTGGCGTTTCATTCTCACCAAACCGAAAATTTCATCCATTCCCGGTAAAATCGCCAATTCTTCCGCCTGCACTCCCTCCAAACCCCGCGCTTGTAAAACGTGAGTGATGTAGCGCTTCACCGCACCCCAGTTTTGTTCCAACTCCACTAAAGCATCCAGTTCCGCACCCCATAAATTAGGACGCACTGCTTTGGGCTCATGTGCTAATTCCATATCAAAGCTATCTGCTAAGGAGTGCGCCGGATCGGTACTTAACACTAGAGTCCGATAGCCGAGTTCAGCACAACGCAGTCCAGTAGCAGCGGCGACGGAGGTTTTTCCCACGCCTCCCTTTCCAGTCATGAGAATTAAACGCATAATTTTCCTCTGTTGCCTGAGAATAGTTTACATTTATTTACTCTATCGGTTATTTTGCGGAAATAGTTGTAATTGTAGGGTGCGTCAGACCATAAATCTGATGGACAAAATCAGAGTTTTCGCTTCTGACGCACCCTACTTTATGGAGTACTCGGCGGAAATAGGTGCTGTTTGAGGACATCCAACCGCGAACAGTTCCAATAATCAATGTGAGAAACTATTAAACCATCAGAATTCAGCTTTAACTCACTCCACCCAGAAATGCTAATCCGAGGTTTCCAAGGTAATGGAGTATTCCAGCTTAACCTCCAACGAGTCTCGATCGCATCTCCCTTACGACTAATCTCATGTAAATCCAGTTGCGGGTGAATAAACCAAGTGCGGATAAAGCCAATCATTTGCTGATACCTCTGGATACCCCGAAATTTATTCATCGGATCTTGGAAGTAAACGTCTTCGGCGTAAATACTGTAGGTTTGGTCTAAGGGAAATTTTTGGTAGTCTTGGCGCAAAATTTCGATAATGTCCATTGCAGTGTAAAGTTTTTCTAGGTATTATTACTCGATTTTCTAATTAACCGTAAAAATACTGCTTATTCCCCGGTCAAATCCGAAATATTTGTTAATAATTGGAATAATAACTAGATTCTATGTCATCTATATTCGGAAAAAAGAGGTTCTTGTGGCTTTATATGCAGAATTACACCGTCACTTAGGCGGATCGGTCGTCCCCCGCGTTCTCTGGCGCTATTTCCACCGCAGCGATGCTGATTTAGCGAATCGCTTTCCTGAATATCCTGAATTTGAAGAGTTTTACACTAAACCTCGGAATACGTTGGATGAGTATTTGGAATTGCATACTCTGGTTGAAGGTGTACAAACTACCCAAACTTTACCATACTTTATTTATCGCCTGATTCGGGGCGCTTATGTTTTTGAAAATCTGGCTTATTTAGAGTTACGTTATACTCCTTTTTTGCGAACTTCTGACAAACTGGGCCAAACTCAAAGAATCGATCAAATGGCTGAAATTGTCGATATTGTAGGTATCGCCAGTCAGGTGAAGGAGTATCCGATCGTCACAAGTCAAATTTTGTGTATGCACTCGCGACTTCCTTATGAGGTGAATAAGGCGATCGTAGAATTAGCAGCACAAAAACGGCAATATGTTTGTGCGATCGATCTAGCAGGTGGCGATGCTCATTATGCCGATCGCTTAGACGAGTTTATCGAATTATACGCTTATGCGCGATCGCTCGGTTTAAACACCACTGGACACCTTTACGAAACAAAAGAAGGTTGTTATCCCGAACTTTTACCTTATTTAATGCGAATCGGACATGGAATTCAAATTCCCCTACAATATCCCGAACTTCTCGGTGAGTTAGCAAGTGCGGGTACTTGTTTGGAAGTTTGTCCCACTACTTACTTAAAAACTGGCAACTTAGAAGATATTCGTCAACTCAAAGTAGTTTTCGATCGCTGTTTCGCCGCCGGTGTAGACATCGCCATTTGTACCGATAACGCAGGTTTACATAATGTCCGTTTACCCTTTGAATATGAAAACTTGCTAACCTACGACATCATCGGTTTTGAGGAATTGCAAGCTTGTCAAAATGCCTCTTTCCGTCATGCCTTTGCTTGGCCTTACGAACAGCCACCAGCCCTATTATTAAACGGACTGTTTCAATCCGCAACCTCAGATTTGGCAGATGTGGATTTGAATGAATTGCAATTAATCAATAGAAACTAAAGCTAGGTAAAATTTTACCCGAAAAATAGAATTCAGAAACTCAGTTGGGGAGATTTCTCCAGCTAAGTTTCTAGAATTCTTTTTTTTGGAAAAATCTGTTCGTTGTGAGGACTTTAGTCCTTTGATTGAGGAATGCACGACTAAAGTCGCTACAACAAACAAAAGAGATTTTAGGCTCCTTGATTTATTGCTGTTTCGATTTGTTTAAACTCGACTTCTAAACGCTTTTTCAACTTTTCAGGAACCGGACGATTGGGGTATGATGCGTAGTGTGAACCCAAAGCGTTTAATGCAGTTCGCATTGTGGTAAAAGAGCGTAGACTTTTCAAAGAGCTATCCCGCCAGTAAAGTGCAGCAAAATCATTGATTTTTTTCCTTGCGTCAGTTTGCGCGGCTGCTTTTTCTGGTGCATCATTGGGTAGTTCGATCGCATTTCGCAAACTAGCCACTACATCCAAGGTATCTTGACTATATTTACCAGTTAAACCTGATGGTTTTGAACAACCTACCAAACCAATGGTAACAACTAAAAGTAGGGCGAACAGACGGGACAAATAACGCTTCATAAGCCTTTTTCAGATCTGATTAGCTATGTCCCATCCTATCCTGAAATGAGTACTTCGACTCAAAATTTTCCCACTTACCCAAGTACGTTGTTGGGCTTTAGCCCTCTTATTCCCAATAGGCATCTCCAAAAAACAATGTAGAGACGTTTCATGAAACGTCTCTACAAGGGTTCCAATACTGCTCGGGTTTTGAGTAGGGGCGAAGCATTCGGGGGAGAATTTATGACTCAAACCCTAGATTTTCTGCTCCGAATGCTTCGCCCCTACTAACGCACTTTTAATTTCTGGAGATGTCTAATGAATACGAGGGCTAAAGCCCAACAACGTACAAATTTTGTCTTCTGCTTGGAAAGAATTAACCGAAGCGTCCACTTACATACTCGCGAGTAGATTCTTCTTTGGGACTTTGGAAAATGGATTCGGTGTTGTCATACTCAACTAAATAACCTGTGCGTCCACCTTTTTCGGAAAGTTGCACATTAAAAAACGCAGTCCGATCGCTCACCCGTGATGCTTGCTGCATATTATGTGTAACAATAATGATCGTATATTGCTGTTTTAATTCATGGAGCAAATCTTCAACCCGTAGGGTAGAAATCGGGTCAAGCGCCGAGCAAGGTTCATCCATTAGAATAACTTCTGGTTGAACTGCGATCGCACGAGCAATACACAAGCGTTGTTGTTGACCACCAGATAAAGATAACCCACTTTGTCTGAGTTTATCTTTAACTTCATCCCACAAAGCGGCACCTCTGAGCGATCGTTCCACCAACTCATCCATATCACCTTTATATTTGTTCAAGCGAGGCCCAAAGGCAATATTGTCATAAATTGATTTCGGGAAAGGGTTAGCTTTTTGAAACACCATTCCAATCCGACGACGCACTTCTACAGGGTCAATATTTTTATCGTAAAGATTCCTGCCATTGTAACTAATAGCTCCTTCCAAGCGGAAACTATCAATTAAATCATTCAGTCGATTAAAACAGCGCAGCAAAGTACTTTTACCACAACCAGAAGGGCCAATAAAAGCCGTAATTTGATTCCTGGGAATATCCATCACGACATCCCGCACTGCTAAGAAGTTGCCATAGTAAATATTGGCATTACGCACCTGAAAAACACTGTCAGTAGATTTAACGATTTCGGGATTGGTTTTTGGATTAGGACGCATATACACCTATTTTGGTTTTTGAAATTTGTAAAATACTATTTTTTGCTGCTCTTTGGATTAATTCACTCTGCACTTTTTCTTTCCCCAGCAATGAATATTTATTTTTTAACTATGCCTCTTGTCTACTCGTCAGCAAAGAAGCTAAAACTATAACGCAGAGTGTTTTTGGGGAGTTTTTACTTGTCCTCACTTAACTGAGACTTTCTTCACCTACATCTTTTGGCAGATTACCGACACCTATCATTAATCTTACCCTTATAAGGGAACATTTTGTTTTGGCTCTGTTTCCTCCTAGCTGTCATTGCCTAGCCGATAAAATATATTTGTCTTAAGCTTTCCGACTGGTAACATAGCGAGTAATGATACTAGTAATTAACACCAACAGCACCAGAATTAAAGAAGCTGCCCAAGCCAACTGTTGTTGATTTTTGAATGGGACGATCGCAAAATTATATACTAACACCGCCAAAGAAGCAGTTGGTTGCAAGAAAGCATCTGGCGGCCACAATTGCGGCCAAAATTGCGAAAACAAAGCCGTAAACAGCAAAGGCGCAGTTTCTCCAGCCGCACGAGCTACAGCTAATGTAGTTCCTGTCACAATCGCCGGAACAGCTGCGGGTAAAACCACACCCCAAACAGTTTGAAATTTCGTTGCCCCCAAACCTACAGCAGCTTGGCGCACATCTTTTGGCACCAACTGCAACGCTTCATCTGTAGTTCTCACAATAATCGGCAACATCAACACCGACAAAGCAATACCACCTGCAATGGGAGAATAGGAACCCCAACCCAAAGCCGTAAAAGTCAAAACCACAGCAGCGTAAGCAAACACCCCAGCAATAATCGAAGGCACACCACTGAGAATGTTAGTCGCAAATCTCACCCAACGGGAAATTTTTCCGGTACTAAATTCCGTCAAATAAATTGATGCCATGACACCAAAAGGGACACTAATTAGCGCCCCAATTCCCACCATAGTAATTGTGCCCAGAATCGCATTCCCAAAACCTCCACCTTCCACCATTGGCGGCGGTGGCAATTCCACAAATACGCTAGGGCTAATACTACTTATACCTTGTACAGTCACATAAATAAGTACAGCAAACAAAGGTATAATTGCCATAGCCGCCAGCATAAATGCCACCCCAGTCATAATGTTATTAAACAAAGTCCGGGGAGAAAAGTTGGCACGTAATAAACCACTACTATCAAAAGAAGAATTTTGTTCTGGATAACTCCGGCTCATAATTTAAATCTCTCTCATTACTCAGCAATCAGCTTTCACTAAATTCGCTTGACTCTTTGGACAACTAAATCAGCTAAAATATTGACTATCAAAGTCAAAACAAACAGCACTAAAGCTGCATATAGTAAAGCTGAAACTTGCAAACCGCTGGCTTCCGCAAATTGACTAGCCAACAGAGAAGCAATAGTATTTCCTGGCGCTAACAAAGAAGTATTAATCGTATTAGCATTACCAATCAACATGGTGATTGCCATTGTTTCTCCCATAGCCCGACCTAACGCCAACATCACGCCCCCAACAATACCAGAAATTGCTGCCGGAATCAGCACTTGGAGAATAGTTTCCCATCTAGTAGCACCCAAACCCAAAGACGCTTGGCGTAAATCAGGAGGTAGAGAAGTTAAAGCATCACGAGAGATAGCAGTAATGATTGGTAAAATCATAATTGATAACACCAAAGACGCAGGTAAAATACCGGGACCTGCTAAAGGAGTGCTAAACAAAGGAAACCAACCAAACCAACTATTTAACCATGCTCCCAGAGTTTCTCGCAGCAAGGGAATTACCACAAAAATCCCCCAAATTCCATAAACTACGCTAGGAATTGCTGCTAGTAGTTCTACCAAAAATACCAAAATTGTACGAACTTTAAGTGGCAAAAAGTTCTCGCTCAAAATTACTGCTGTACCCACTCCAACTGGCACAGCTATCAGCAAAGCAATTAAAGAAGTAACTAGGGTTCCGTAAATTTGCGGTAATACCCCAAACTGATTTGTGACTGGGTTCCAAGCACTTTGAAAAATAAATCCCAATCCAAAAGCTTGAATTGCAGGGAAAGCATCTTTAGCAACCTGAAATGCTATCCATAGCAATAAAACTGCAATTCCTAAAGCAAATAAACGAGTTAACCAAACAAAGCCAGTATCTAACCTTTTATCCAACGCTGTAGGTGGTTGGAAAATACTAGAATTGTTCTTGGCATCAATACTACTCATGATTGCTCTAACGAAAGATTTATAAAGAACAGAGAAATGAGAGAACTAACTTAACTTGATTTCGCATTTTTGAGCAATGCTACTAACACCTATTTGATTGCCTTCAGCTTAAAAGGATTTTACTAGCAAAAGTGCTTGCTAGTAACTTTTGTAACTAAGGAGTAGTAGCTGGCGAGGGAGTTGTGGCACCAGGAGTAGTGGTAGTGTCTGGAGTTGTGGCACCGGGAGTGGTGGTAGTTGCGCCTGGAGTCGTTGCACCTGGACTAGCAGCGGTTGTATCAGGAGTTCCAGCTGGAGGAGCAACTGCAATGTTGTAATCTGGGCTAATTGCTTGAGCAACGGTAGCAACTCTAGAAGCAACTTTCGGTGGCAGGGGGATATAACCTAACTGCGGAGCAATTCTTTGTCCTTCAGTCAAGGCGTATTCTACTACTGCTTCCATAGTTTTAGCTTTGGCTGGATCTTGATATTTCGGATAAACTAGCAACCAGCTATAGCTGACAATGGGGTAAGATTCTGCTCCCTCTGGGTCAGCAATGAAAGCTCGTAAGTTCTCTGGTAGTTCTACTGCGTCTAAAGCGTTAGAAGCTGTTTGGTCGTTGTAAGTAACGAAATTGCCTGCTTTATTTTGTAAGGTGGCGAAGGGGATTTTATTTTGATTGGCGTAACCATATTCAATGTAACCAATTGAGCCTGGTGTCTGGGCTATTTGAGCAGTTACGCCTTCGTTTCCTTTAGCTCCAGTACCTACAGGCCAAGATACAGTCTTACCGTCACCGACTTTAGATTGCCAAGTTGGACTAACTGCACTTAAATGTTTGGTGAATACGCCTGTGGTGCCGCTACCATCTGCACGATAAACGACGTTGATGGGTGTGTTAGGTAAGTTTACGCCTGGGTTAGCTGCGGCAATTTTGGGGTCATTCCAAGTCTTGATATTCCCCAAAAAGATATCTACATAAACATCTCGTGGTAGTTTTAAGCCTGTTTGTACACCAGGTACGTTGTAAGCTAAGACGATGCCTCCTGCTGTTACTGGTAGCATGAGTACGCCATTTTTGGCTTTTTGCACTTCTTCGTCACTCATGGCGACATCGCTAGCGCCAAAGTCTACTGTACCGTTGATAAACTGTTGGACACCTGCACCGCTACCAACTGACTGGTAATTAATTCTAGCTTTAGGATTGGCTTTGTTGAAATCTGCAAACCAACGTTGATACAAGGGTGCGGGGAAAGATGCACCAGCACCAGATAATAGTACGTTTTGCTGTAAGTCCAGTCTGGATGGAGTCGTCGTAGTGGGTGTTCCCGGTGCTACCGCTGGACTAGCGCCAGGAGCAGCCGGAGTATCGGTAGCTGTAGGTGTGGTTTGTGAAGGGCCACAAGCACCTAAGCCAATGGTTAAGGCTACGCCAGAAAGGGCAGCAGCTATAGTTTTGGGGCTGGTGAGTGTAAGACGTAAAATCATTGGGGGTAATTTTTCAGCTTTTTTTGTTAAAAACCCTTAGCAGCATAGCTCTTTATGGTAAAGATAAGGTTAACGGAAAAAATTCCTCCGTTTGGGTGAGTAAAAAGTAAAACAGGTTGCTACTCACTAATTTATGAGATGATATTTGTGGGGTAAACTGACTTTTTAGTAATAGAGGGTTAAGTGTGATAGAAACGCCGTTATTAACTTCTAATAATTCTGTTGTGGATGAGGATGCTCTTAATGTTGAGCAACCGTTGAGCGAATGGTTACAAGGGCTAACAGAGGAAATTATAGCTGGGAAAAGGCTCAGTCGTCAGGAGGCGATCGCACTCACCAAAATAGAAGGTGAAGAAAACATTTTGTTATTGTGTGCCGCTGCTGACCAAGTGCGTCAAGCTTGCTGTGGTAATACAGTAGATTTATGCAGCATCGTTAACATTAAATCGGGCAATTGTTCGGAAAATTGTGGTTTTTGTTCCCAATCTGTTCATCATCCCGGTAATGATTCGCCTGTTTATGGTCTAAAGTCGAAAGAGGAAATTTTAGCCCAAGCAAAAGCAGCTGAAGCGGCAGGTGCTAAGAGATTTTGCTTAGTTAGTCAGGGAAGAGGTATTAAATATAACAGTCCCAAATCAACAGAGTTGGAAAACATTTTAGAAACAGTGCGGCAAATTATTGCCGAAACTAATATTAAACCTTGCTGTGCTTTGGGAGAAGTGACCGCAGAACAAGCCCAAGCACTGAAAGAAGCAGGTGTAAGTCGCTACAACCATAATTTAGAAGCGTCAGAAAACTTTTATTCGCAAATTGTCACTACTCACACTTGGCAAGACAGAGTAGAAACAGTGAAAAACCTGAAAGCTGCGGGAATTCAAGCTTGCACAGGTGGAATAATTGGCATGGGTGAAAGCTGGGAAGATAGAGTAGATTTGGCTTTAGCTTTGCGGGAATTACAGGTGGAGTCGGTGCCAATTAATTTGTTAAATCCGAGAGCGGGGACACCGTTAGGCGATCGCCCTAAACTAGATCCTATAGAAGCACTAAAGGCGATCGCGATCTTTCGCATGATTCTACCAGAACAAATTCTCCGCTACGCTGGGGGAAGAGAAGCCGTGATGGGAGAACTGCAAGCAATGGGATTAAAAGCCGGAATTAACGCCATGTTAATTGGACATTACTTAACCACAATCGGACAACCCCCAGAACAAGACCATGCCATGTTAGAAAAACTGGGACTACAAGGCGGCGAAGCACCAATTCCCCAAAATTCGTAGTTCCAAATTAACTCAACGAACTATTACCAACTACCAACTACCCATTACCCATTACCCATTACCAATAGTTGTGTTTTCTGCCACTGAATTTTTGTGGGCCTTCATTGGTTTACTGCTTACCATTGGTGGCACCTTTTTAGAAGCATCTGTAACTGCTTTGCCTTGGCACTGGAGTGAGTCAGGGATTCCCATTCACTCTTTAGGAGTCACTTATCAAATTGGTGCTGTACTATTAGTAGGTTGTCTAGGTGGTAAAAACGCAGGTGCACTTTCCCAAATAGCTTATTTAGCACTGGGTTTAACTTGGTTTCCAGTCTTTTCCCAAGGCGGGGGTTTTGCCTATCTGAAATTACCTAGTTTTGGATATCTGTTAGGATTTGTTCCTGGTGCTTGGATATGTGGTTATTTAGCATTTCGCCAACCACCGAAATTAGAATCTTTAGCTTTTAGCTGCCTTTGCGGTTTGCTAGTGATTCATTTAGTAGGTGTCGCTTATTTAGTTGGTACTCATTACATAGTTTTGGCGAGTACAGAAACTATTTCTCCCATAGTTCCAGATATTCAAAAGTACTCTTTAGACCCTATTCCTGGTCAATTAGCTTTGGTTTGTGCAGCTACGGTGTTAGCTTTTATCCTCAGACGTATCATGTTTTACTAGTCATTGGTCATTTGCCATTTGTCATTTGTCATTGGTCATTCGTCATTTGTCATTGGTCATTTGTATTTGGGCTAGTAAATAAGTAAAATTGACGAGTTTAAATGAGGCGATTGAAGATTAAATTACTCTCAAATAACGAATGACCAATGACTAATGACTATTAACCAATGATTAAAAATCGTTTTTTTTGGATTGTTGCCTTCATTTGTATTGTTATAGACCAAATTACTAAATATTGGGTGTGGCAAAACTTTGAATTAAATGAAAGTTGGCCTTTGTGGTCGGGGGTTTTTCATCTTACTTATGTAAGAAATACTGGTGCCGCTTTTAGCTTGTTTAGCGAGGATGGTAGCTGGTTACGTTGGCTATCTTTGCTGGTAAGTTTAGCTTTGATGGCTATGGCTTGGTTTGGGCCGCATTTACCTTTGTGGGATCAATTGGGCTATGGTTTTATTTTAGGGGGCGCTGTTGGTAATGGGATCGATCGATTTCTTTTAGGTTATGTGGTGGATTTTTTCGATTTTCGGTTAATTAGTTTCCCGGTTTTTAATGTGGCGGATGTATGTATTAATGTGGGAATTGCTTGCCTGTTTATTGCGATATTTCGTAAACCTCACGCTGAGAATGGGCAGAGGACTCCCGGGGCAGAGCGCTCCCGGGGCAGAGGGGAGTAATTTGTTAGTTTTGTATGGGGGTTTTGTTTGTTAATTTAATTGAAACTAAACTACAGGTAAAATACAGATAAACTTGATTACTGCAACTGCTTTTTTAATAACAAACTAAGACTAACTCAAGTTGCCAGTTACTAAGAAATAAGTATGTTGTTGCGCTTTAGCGCTTACATCTGGGTTGTAATAAGAGCGAAGACAGTGCCACAACGTACTTAATATTAATGTGAAATTTTCCCTCTGCATCCCTGCACTCCTGTAACCCTACTACCTAAACTTGGGTCATGATAAAAAGTAGGGGAAATGCTGAGTTATTCTCCCAATATAGTCAAACCCCTTTGTTGGTCTGAAAAAATTTTCTCTGTATCCCCCTTGTCCCAAGAGTCCCTAAGTCAGTTCTAATTAAGAGTGTTCCACTGAAGACGATATGACTCCTCCCCATCCCCAAAAACCACGTCAGACAATTATGGGTGCTATCACCCAAGCAGTGCAAACGGTACAAGCGAAGGTAAATTTTTCTAAGCTAGCATTGAAGCCCAATGCTAGAGTACCGGAATTGCGCGTTCAGGATGCTGATGCAGATCAAGCGGAGGTTTATCCGCTGTTGGGCGATCGCTATAAACTAGGTCGTAGTTCTAAATCTTGCGATATTGTGGTACGTAATCCAGTTGTTAGTCAAATTCACTTGTCTTTGACTCGCACTGGACGCAGACAGAAGACTTTTCTGATTAAAGATGAAAACTCGACGAATGGGATTTATCGTGGTCGAAAGAGGGTTTCATCAAGAAAATTGCGTCATGGTGATATCTTGACTTTAGGGCCAAGGGAATTAGCTGGTGGGGTGAGAATTCAATATTACGATCCGCCAACTTGGTATGAAAAAGCGATAAGTTGGGGCGTTTATGGCATTAGTGGGTTAACGGCACTTTTAGCAATTACAGTATTGTTGGAGTGGCAAAAATTCTCGGTTCATCCTTTACCTAATGCTACCAGAGGGCCAGTTGTTGTTTATGCCAGTGATGAAACGCCTTTGCGAACTCCGCGCAATAATGCTCATGTGGAATTTAGGAAATTAAGTGATTTTTCTCCTTATTTACCGAAGGCGGTAGTAGCTTCGGAAGATAAACGTTTTTACTGGCATTTGGGAGTCGATCCGATCGGGATTGCTAGAGCGAGTTTTATTATTAGTAAAGGTGGCGATCGTCAAGGTGGTAGTACAATTACCCAACAAGTAGCCCGCAGTTTATTCCGTGATTATGTAGGTTCGGCAGATTCTTTGGGGCGCAAGTTGCGAGAAGCAATTGTGGCTTTAAAATTAGAGTTCTTTTACAGTAAAGATGACATTTTATTAACTTACTTGAATCGGGTATTTTTGGGCGGGGATAGTTATGGTTTTGAAGATGCTTCTCAGTATTATTTTGCTAAGTCAGCGGGAAATTTAACTTTAGCAGAAGCGGCGACTTTGGTGAGTAATTTACCTGCACCAAATAACTTCAATCCTTGTGGTGATAGTCAGGCGCGGGAAAGAGCAATTACTTTGCGAAATGGGGTGATTGCTCGGATGTTGCAGCAAGGTAAAATTACTGTGGAGGAGGCGAATAAAGCTAGACGATCGCCCCTAGAAGTTACCCCGAAAGTTTGTCAGGAACAAGCTAATACAATTTCTCCCTATTTCTATAGTTATGTATTTCAGGAATTGGAGTTTTTGTTGGGAGAAGAACTAGCGAGAGAAGGAAATTTTATCATTGAAACTGATTTGAATTTGAGAATGCAAGCTAAAGCGGAAGCAGCTTTGCGAAGTGCTATTAATAATGCTGGTGCAAATAGTCGGTTTTCTCAGGGGGCGATCGTTACTCTTGATTCTAAAACAGGGGCAATTTTAACGATGGTGGGAGGATTAGATTACAAACAAAGTCAATTTAATCGTGTTACTCAAGCACACCGCCAAGCAGCATCAACTTTTAAAGTTTTTAGCTATGCAGCAGCATTGGATCGAGGGATTTCGCCTAATAGATCTTATTCTTGTGCGCCTTTAGTTTGGCGACAACGTTATCCAGGTTGCGAACGGACAGGAGGCGGTAGCTCCAATATGTACAATGGAATGGCGCAATCGGAAAATGTAATTGCTTTAAGGGTGGCGCAAGATGTGGGTTTAGATAATGTTGTGCAAATGGCACAAAGAATGGGAATTGAATCTAAACTTAATCCTGTACCTGGGTTAGCTTTAGGACAAAGTGAAGTTTATCCTTTAGAAATGACTGGTGCTTTTGGGGCGATCGCCAATAATGGTATATGGAATCGTCCTCATGCTATTGTTCGGATTCGTGATAGTAGTTTTTGTCGTGATATCAAAAATTTGAAAACTTGCCCGGAAATCTACTCTTTTGATCCTGATAAAAACGCCAATTCTCAAAGAGTTTTACGTCGCGAAGTTGCCGATCGAATGAATACTTTATTGCGCGGAGTGGTACAATTTGGTACGGGAAGAAATGCCTCTTTAGGTTTAGGAGAAGAAGCAGGGAAAACAGGTACTAACAGCGATAACCGCGATTTGTGGTTTGTGGGATATGTTCCCAGTCAAAGGTTAGTTACTGGCGTTTGGTTGGGAAATGATAATAATTCGCCAACTAGAGGAAGTAGTGCTCAAGCTGCTTTACTTTGGGGAAATTATATGCGAGAAATTATCCGGTAAGTTCGTAGTTCTTAGTGACGACTTTAGTTGTTCAGTTTGTAGTGACGACTTTAGTCGTGCTTTTCAACATCAAAGGACTAAAGTCCTGACAACGAACTAACGGAGGCTTTTTCTGGGGAAGGAGTAGTGGGAAGTACGATCGCAAATTCCGTACCTTTACCAACTTCAGAAGTACAAGTAATTTTACCCCCATGTTTTTCTTCTACAATTTGCCGAGTAATTGCTAACCCTAAACCTGTACCAATACCTCTGGGTTTTGTGGTAAAAAATGTATCAAAAATTTTCTCCATATTTTCAGGACAAACACCGCAACCGTTGTCAGCAATTCGCACCATTACCCAGTTATGATCTAAGCGTTCGGTAGTAATTAAAAGTTCCTTATCTTGAGTGTTTTCTGTAGTTTTGCTTTCTTCTAAAGCATCGATCGCATTACTAATCAAATTCATGAATACCTGATAAAGAAAACCTGTATAACCTGTAACTTTGGGAATATCGCCATAGTTAAGCACTACTTTAATTCCCTTCTTGATGCGATTATGCAAAATTAATAAAGTGCTGTTAATACAAGCGTGTAAATCAACTAATTGAGCTTCTGCTTCATCCAAGCGAGAAAAGTCTTTTAAACTCAGCACAATTTGGCGAATTCTTTCTGCACCCACCGTCATTGATTGCAAAGTTTTTGGTAAATCTTCCTGCAAGAATTCTAAATCGATTTCTTCAGCTTTTTCCTGTAAAGCTAAAGATGGTTGAGTAAGTTCTTGTTCGTAAGCTGCTAAAATATCTAAAAGGTCGGTAACATATTCGCTAGCATGGACAAGGTTGCCATAAATAAAGTTTACCGGATTATTAATTTCATGAGCTATTCCAGCAACCATGCGCCCTAAACTAGACATTTTTTCACTTTGAAGCAACTGCACTTTTTGTAACTCTTCTTGTCGAATTGCTGCGGATTTTTGTTCTTCTAATAAATGTTTTACCCGACTAATCAATTGATTTAAAGATATAGTTAAAACGCCTACTTCGTCGCTGGTAGTTACAGGTGCTTGTAAGTCGAAATTATCATCTTGAGTAACTTTTTGGGCTATTTCAGTTGTAGCTTTTAAAGGGCGTGCGATCGCTCTACTAGTATAGATTGCTAAGAATATCGCTAGGATCACTGATACGAACATACTAGAGATTGTGATTCCCATTTGTAATTCTTCACCCAGTTCTACATTATTTTCTGCTATGCTTTCTTCCCGAAAAGCCTGACTAGCAATTACCGCTAATTTAGTGGAATAATCATCAAATTTAAGTACTGGTTCACTGATAGTTAAATTTAATAGCGATTGCTGTAATTGGGTAATTTCTTTTGGGTTTAAACTGGATTTTTTGATTTCTTTAATTACACTTTCTGTCTGTAGTAAATAATCTTCTATTACTTGCTCATAAGTTGTAAAAAAAGCATTAGCTCCCGTAATTTGTTGAGTTTTTAAAGAATTTTTGGCTTTTTGAAGTAGTAATTTAACATTAAGAATCTGTTCAATAAAATCGGAATGTTCATTTTGAAAATCTTGTGGTTTTTCCAGTAAAGCGACCAATTGTTGTTGATGCAATCGCGCTTGCAAAACAGCTATTTGTAAATCATTAAGCAGCACGCCCGTTTCATGCCACTTTTCAGCTTCATTCCGAAAAGCTTCTTCATAATAATTACCCAGCCCCATACCTATAATTGTGCCTAAAACCGCAATACTCAGAGCCAGCGCATAGCCACATCTAATTTTAGTGCTAATGCTCAGGCGACTGACGGCATTTTTCCCCAAGTTGAATTTATTAGTCCAAAATTTCCGGGAATGAGGGGCTATTTTCTGATGCCCCGGAATGGGAGAATTGGAGTTCATATTCATCAGTTGCAATAGAAAAAAGAATAATAAATATTTTCTATCCTAACTGATGAAATACATTAATGGTCAGGGAACAATCCGGGATTTTCTAGTAGCTTTACTGATAACCTCGCCAAGGACTGACTTGCAAAACACCTTTGGGAGTAAACACAACCTTAAAATAGGCAACTGGTTGTTCATTTACGCTAGTAGAATCAGTGGGAATATTAGCAACACCCAAGTTAGGGAGGGGAGTTTGGTTTAAATATTCTTGTGCAGGTTGGTTACGAGGTTCATACTTTACCACTGTTCCATCTGGGCGCATAGCAACCCGATAAACTAATTGTTCAGGAAACTTAGTAATTTCTGTCCTACGTTGTTTAATTTGGTTGTAAAGATTACGATTCAAAACTCTTAGAGAAGGGGCATCAACAATTTCATTATTTCTCCCTAAAGTTGCTCCTGAAGTTGTAGGAATTTGCCCACCTAAAGTAGAAGGGGTAGTCGGAGGTAAAGTAGTTGCCGGAGTTTGTTCCCCTAAAGTAGAAGGAGTAGTCGGAGGTAAAGTAGTTGCCGGAGTTTGCCAGCCTAAAGTTGACTCATTTGGTGGTGGAATAGTTGGTACAGCGACAGGAGTTTGCACTACTGAATTAGGTGCAGTTGTGGGTGCAGTTGGTGCAACTGGTACGGGAGTTGGCTGTAGTGCAACGGAAGAATCTATTGGGGGTGTAGTTGGTGCAACTGGTGCGGGAGTTGGCTGTAGTGCAACGGAAGAATCTATTGGGGGTAAAGTTGGGGCGGTGACTGGTGCGGGAGTAGCGACTGCGTTCGTTTGTTCTCCGAAGTTGGAAGTAGTGGGTGGAGCTTGTGCGGCTATTGGTGTTGCGGGAGAATTGGCAGGAACTTCGGTGGTAGAGGAAGTTAGAGGCGTGGTAGTTTCTTTGCCTAAATTAGATTGAGGAGTGGTTGTTGGGGGAGGTAAGGGAGGATCGGTGGTGGCAGGTTGTCCGGGAATAGTAGAATTCGGGGAGACAACACCAGAATTATTTTCTGGTAAAGGATCTCTAGGTCTTTGTACTTCAGGAATGGGGGCGAAAAAGAGTGCGATCGCAGCCAATGCTAAACTAGACAAACCCAAAGCAGCTGGTGCAGCTTGTTTCACCAAATCTTCATCCGACTTAGCAAAGCGTTTTTCCGCTGGCGCTAACTTCAACCCTAAACTAGGCAAAGTTTGGCTATCAGCAAAAAACTGATCTACAGCTTCCACTAAATCAAACAGTTGCACCGTAGATAAATCAACTTCAATGGGATTTGTCGGAGTTGTAGGTGAAGTAACACCATTAGAGAAAGCATTTAAATTTTGTGGTTGGACAATTAACCGATGTGAATTTTGCCCATTGCGGCGCAACTGCACCAATGGTACATGACCATTTTCTGAATGTTGATGTTGATGGGGGAAACCACTTAAAATTTCTTGAGCATAGCTGCTAACTGCTGTCACCAAACTTTCAAAAAAGTCTCTTCCGCCACTTAAAGATGGCCCTGTATAACCTGCCAAACGACATTCGGCATTGACTAAAATTGTTAAGACTGGGCGCATCTCTGTTTGAATGATACCGCCTGTGGTTTCACTCAACCCTTCTAGGATCAGGGTGCAATTAGGCAAGCTGTACTGTCGTTGGATCGTCGTCATGGGATTTTAGATTTTAGATTTTAGATTTCAGATTTTAGGTTAACTCCAGTGGGGGGTTTGTATTCGTTTTTAGGGTTAGTTATTTCCGGGTTGTTCGTTTGTGTTAATCGGCTATCAATATCAGCTAAGACAAGGTTAGGCGAAATATTTGTTCCTTGTTTTCTGTTCCCTGTTCCCTTCCTCTGGAAAATGTCATGCTTGATTACCGTGAGCCGTTTTAAATTTCCCCATCAAACAGACTAGTCCAAAAGCGTTGCATTCCAGAAGTACCTGTACAAAAGAGCAACTGTCCTAATAGAGCGATCGCTAACTCATTCAACTTTTCGTCTGAACTATAGGCTACCACTCCAGAGCGTCGGGGATTCATCCGGCTGCGAAAATGTTTGCGGAAGCGCTCCAAAAAGTAAGATAGTCGAAAATGATGTTCTACTGACAATTGTTTTTCGGACAATTGTTGATATGCCAGTAACAACTGTCGAATCAGAACTGTCATCCGCCTTGCTAAATTGCAGGCGATCAAAACCAATGCCTTGGCTTCGACTACACTCAGAGAATGACGTTGACTGTAACGACGCATGGGGTTAGTACAGCGCAATCGCCACAATGTTACCCGATTTTTAATAATTCCTTCCAATTCTAGTTCCCTAGCCGCACTGAGGATCGCTTCCGAACCACCAATATCTAAGGCTTCAATTACCAGTAAAATCAAGTCTATTTGCTGCCGAGAGCGTTTGGGGAACTCGCGATCGTCAAAATTAGCTGGAACGGGTAAACTTTCCAATATTAAAGGCACGGGTTGAGCAGTAGGAGTATCTAAATACATTAGGCTTTCTTGAATTTTGATTCTAACTGGCTTTGTGAGAGCGGTTACTTATAGCAAACCTATTCTAGAGAAGATCGCACACTATTGTAGAAAGTTTTAAGTTTTAAGTTTTGAGTGTTGAGTTAGGAAGATAGGAAGAGTTTTAAGTTTTAAATTCTCCCCTGCACCCCTGCCCCTCTGCTCCTCTGCCCCTCTGCCCCTCTGCCCCTCTGCCCCCCTGCTCCCCTGCTCCTCTTTAGCTACACTGGATCAATAAGAGTGTCTTTTCTTAAATTACCCTTGGGTAATCTGGGTAATCACAGCAGCAAAAGGGCTAACGCATTATGAAAAATTCCTGGATGAAAAAGTCGAGCAGACAGCACCCTAAGAAAAATGTGTTTTTGACGGGAGCGATTACAGCTAGTTGGTTATTGTTACAGAGTGCGTTGCCTGGAGTTCCCCCTGTTCTAGCTTCTTCTGACCAGCAGGAAACGATGAGTTACAATGAGTTGCTCAAGAAAATAGATGCGGGTAAAGTTACTAAGGTTGATATCGATCCGACGCAGCGTGTAGCTAGGGTGGAATTGCAGGGTGCTGATAAGACGGATTCGCCAGCAACGGTGAATTTGTTTGAGGATAATCGAGAGTTAATTGAAAAGCTGCGATCGAAGCGAGTCCAATTTGCTGTCCAACCAACAACTGATAATAGCGCCGCTTTAGGCTTTGTCATCAATTTACTGTTGGTGATTCTGTTAATTTCTGGGTTGTTGATGATTGTACGCCGATCGGCTAATGCTTCTAACCAAGCAATGAATTTTGGTAAGTCTCGTGCTCGTTTTCAAATGGAAGCGAAAACCGGAATTAAGTTTGAAGATGTAGCGGGTATTGAGGAAGCAAAAGAAGAATTACAAGAAGTTGTAACTTTCTTAAAACAGCCAGAACGGTTTACGGCTGTGGGTGCGAAAATTCCTAAAGGTGTATTGTTAATTGGCCCTCCGGGAACTGGAAAAACTTTGTTAGCTAAGGCTATTGCTGGAGAAGCTGGTGTTCCTTTCTTTAGTATTTCTGGTTCAGAGTTTGTGGAAATGTTTGTCGGTGTGGGTGCTTCCCGCGTCCGCGATTTGTTTAAAAAAGCGAAGGAAAATGCTCCCTGTTTAGTATTTATCGATGAAATTGATGCCGTTGGGAGAATGCGGGGAACTGGGATTGGTGGCGGAAATGATGAAAGGGAGCAAACTTTAAACCAGTTACTCACGGAAATGGATGGGTTTGAAGGTAATTCGGGAATTATTATTATTGCTGCTACTAACCGTCCTGATGTTCTCGATGCTGCTTTGTTGCGTCCGGGACGCTTTGACAGACAAGTGATCGTAGATGCACCAGATATGAAGGGACGTTTGGAAATCCTCAAGGTTCATGCGCGGAATAAGAAGGTGTCGGAGGAGGTGTCGCTGGAAACGATCGCTCGCAGAACTCCCGGTTTTACTGGTGCAGATTTAGCCAATTTGCTGAATGAAGCGGCAATTTTGACCGCTAGACGGCGCAAAGAAGCAATTACCATGCTGGAAGTTAATGATGCTGTCGATCGGGTGGTTGCGGGAATGGAAGGTACGCCTTTGGTTGATAGCAAGAAGAAGCGGTTAATTGCTTATCATGAAGTTGGTCATGCGATCGTCGGGACTTTGATGAAAGGTCACGATCCAGTAGAAAAGGTAACTTTGATTCCTCGCGGTCAAGCGTTGGGATTAACTTGGTTTACTCCTAATGAAGAACGGGGTTTAATTTCTAAGTCGCAGTTAATTGGGATGATTTGCGATGCTTTGGGTGGACGCGCTGCGGAAGAGGTGATTTTCGGTGATGCGGAAATTACGACGGGTGCAGGTGGCGATTTGCAACAAGTGAGTAATTTAGCAAGGCAAATGGTGACTCGTTTCGGAATGTCGGAGTTGGGTCTGTTAGCTTTAGAAACTCAGAGTAATGAGGTGTTTTTAGGTCGAGATTTTGCCAATCGTGCGGAATATTCGGAAGCGATCGCGGCTCATATCGATGAACAGGTAAGATTGATTGTGTCAAAATGCTATGACGATGCGAAAGGCATTATTAGCGAAAATCGCACTTTGATCGATCGCTTAGTCGATTTATTGATTGACAAGGAAACAATTGATGGTGAAGAGTTACGAAAAATTGTTTCTGAATATACTCAGTTACCTGAATCTCAATTCAAGCAAGATTGGTCAGTTGCAAGTAGTTCCTAACTCAATCATTGCTCAGTTGAAGGGTGCGTTACGCTAAGGATAGGGCGGGCAGGATGCCCACCCCACAAGAAAGCTATAACTCTTGTGGGGTGGGCATCCTGCCCGCCTTAATTGTCACTTGATTTATACATACCTACTTAGGGCTTGCTGAATAAAAGTAAAAAGTAAGATAGGCAATGGTGAAAGCGCCTTTTTTGCATATACAAGTGCAAGTTTTTCAGACCTTTTGGCGCAAAATTCAATACTCCTTTCGAGGAAATTGTAGGGACAAGGCATGAAAGAGATAACGTAAGAGTGGCAAATATTAATGATGCCGTGTCCCTACCCCCACCAATAGACTTATTCAGCAAGCCCTACTTAGTTCTACTATTCCAAATCCTCAAGACTAATTCCTAAAGCTGCTAATTGTTCGGCAGAAAGCGACTTTAACTTTTCTGCTAATTGAATTCGTTTTTGTCGTTCTCGTTCCGCTTCTGTTTGTAACCAATTTCCCTCCTGATCACACCAGCGCAACCAAGAACGATTAATTCCCTCAAATTCTCCTTGCCAAATTCCCAATCCCAATTTTAGTTCGGGAATCAAAAACAGAGGTTTTTCAGGATCTATACTTTGTTCTCGATAGCGTCCACCATTGAGTTTAAATCCGCGTAGGCGATCGCTATACCGACTAAATACAACATAATAAGGTACTCGTAAAATTCGCTCATAAACGTCCCATTTTCTCGGCGGTATTTCTCTCTTCGGTTGTCCGTTAATTTCCGTAGAATCTACTTCCGAAATCTCGTCATCTTCTAACAGCGCCAGTTCTCCCAAATCTTCTTTTTCTGTTCCCGGCGAAAGCAGTTCCACAACTAAAAATGAATTCACTCCTTCTTGCCAAACAACGTAACTAGAACGCAAATCTGTTCCTTCATACAAGCGCGGTACATCTAAAACGAGAAACCAATCAGGACGCTTGTGCCACAAAGGATTTTTCACATCGTAGTACAAGTTTAAATCGGTGCCAACAAAGAGGCGTGAAGGCGGATAATCTGTTAATTGCAAGGTGCGAGTAAGCAACTGCGGTTGCCAAATGTGAAACTCATCAGGCAAACCAGGTTCCTCCGGGTTTTCGCTAGGCAAATCGTACATTGTCGGCAGAGTTTCCTTTGCCGGAAGGGGAGGTTCTGTCTGAGGAATGACAGTCCGCTGTTGTGACATGACGATATGATTAGGAATGGTAATTTCTCGTTATTAATACTTTACCATATTCGCTGAATTACTGTTAATGCCGTATTAGTAAAATCAGTAAATACGCCATCTACACCTAAGTTAAAAAATTGCTCATATTCTGTTTCTGGATTATCGTTATAATCGCGTGCTAAATATTGCTTTTCGTTACGGAAAGTGTAAGGATGAACTAGTAATCCTACAGCATGAGCATCGGCAATTAAAGATGTAGGATTTAGTAATTTGCCATCACTATCTACAGGGATAATCATTTGTTTATTTGGGCCGATTCCGGCGGCGTATTCGGCAATTTTTGCTAATTCTTGGGGTGCGGTTAAGTCTTGGTAGGTGCGCGAATCGCCATTCATCACCAAGTCAAAAGGTTGCCCAAAATTTTCTAGTAATTGAATCAATGGTAAATCAGTTAATTTTCTCAACTTTTGCAAATTTCCAGTTTCAAAAGATTGGATAAAAATCGGATCTGTAGCAGATTTATATCCGTTATTATGAAGAATTTCAATTAATGGTTCTTCTAAAGGTAAACCAATGGAAGCAAAATAAGTTGGGTGTTTAGTTTCTGGGTAAATTCCGATCGATCGACCAATTTCCCCACTTTTCACCTTGACCAAATCAATAATTTCCTGAAAAGTCGGAATTGAGAATTGATTGTTAAAACTTTGATCTCGAAAAGGCAATCTTTCTTTAGCTTTCAGGGTTTTAATCTCTTCTAATGTAAAGTCCTCAGTAAACCAACCAGTGATTGATTTACCATCAATTAATTTAGTAGTTTGACGATTAGCAAATTCGAGGCATTCAGCTACATTAGTAGTAGTAGAAATTTCATTTTCATGACGTGCAATTAATACACCATCTTTTGTACAAACTAAATCCGGTTCAATATAATCAGCACCTAAACTAATAGCTAATTCATAAGATGCTAAAGTATGTTCTGGACGGAAACCGCTTGCGCCTCGATGGGCAATAATTATAGGTGGTGATGAATTAAACTGTAAATAATTTCGCATTTTTACTTAACGCCAACCCAACATTTTTAGAACGGGTACAACAAAAAAGTGAGTTACACTTAACCAGAAAGCAATTATGATTCCCATACTACTAAAAAATACCATATTAAAAACAGGATTTGCCCAGTTAAAGCTGCTGATAAAATTATTATGTATGCCGAATATGCCAAGTATGATTACAACAATATTCATCACTAATTGTAATAAACCTAACAAGGCAAAAGATGTACCTACACTACTAATCAAAGCATAAACTATTTTATGGCTTGGTAAACCTAAACCCCAAATTAATATAAAAGTTGCTACTCCTATCATTAATATAGAATCTTGTGGTAACATGGCGCTTGATGGTACTTTTTGCATAACAAGATAACCTAATCCATAACTTACTATTCCCAGAATTGTTGCAGTTAAATAACGCCGTTTCTGCCCTAAATTTCCGGCTAACATTAAGCCCCAAGCAGTCACTAAACCAACGCAACTAAATAAAACAATTCCTGAAGTAGGGAAGATAGTAAGATTAGTTAATAGAGGCAAATTTTCGGAAATCAAGTAATCTAATTTTTTAGCAAAAGCTGTTTGATAAGCTAATAAATGACCCACTATCGCCCCAGAAAAGCCACCAATTCCACCTAAAGTTATTAGCCATAAAGTACTCAGAAAGGCTTTGGTTAAATGTGCGATCGCTTTCCAAAATAAAACTATTGTTTTTGTAATTGATTGACCAAATAATGCTAAAATAGCTAATGACAGTTTAAATAAATCAGCGGGTAACTTGCTAATAACTTGAAATATTGCTTTAGCAACAGTTGATGTAATTGTTTGAGAAGATATTTTTCTAATTCTAGCTAATAATTCATTAGCATTCGCTGGTCTTTTTTCAATATTTGGCTGGATCATATCATCCAGCAAATTAGCCAAACCTGGGCTAACATTAGTAAAATTTTCCCAATGTAAATCTCCGGTTTTAGGATCTTCCAAATCTAAGGGATATTTACCTGTAAGTAAGTGAATGCAGGTCATTCCTAAAGCATAAAAATCAGCATTAGGCCCAACTACCGCCCCGGCAATTTGCTCTGGGGGACTGTATCCCGGAGAAAATAACCTTGTTGAACTTGCCTGATAATTAGCTTGTTTAGCACCTATTTGTTTTGCCCCACCAAAGTCAATTAATACTATTTGTTCTGTGCCTTCTCTTAACATTAAATTGGCGGGTTTAATATCACGATGAATAATTTTACGTTGGTGTAATTCTCGTAAAATATATACAGCTTGTTTGAGCCAATTTTGCACCCATGCTTCCGGCAAACCTTGATATTGATGATATTCTAAAATATCTTCTAAAGTTTTACCGGAAATTTTTTCCATTACTAAACAGGGCAAAACAACTTCTGGAGACTTTCCGAAAGTAACCTGAAAAAAACTATCAGGTTCTACTTTTGGTACTCCGGGATGGCGTAAACTTGCTAAAACTGTGGCTTCTTGTTCAAATAATGCTAAAGCTTTGGGAGAAGTTTCTAGTAGAACTTTTAACACTCGCTCTTTTTTAGTTTTTTCATCCCAAACTGTATAAATCGCAGCAAATCCTCCAACTCCTAATTTTTTGAGTGGTATATAACGGTTGAAAATTCGCAATGGTGCGCCACAAACACTACAAAAATTATTGCTCCTCGTTTGGGGATAAGGGCGTGGACAATGAGGATTAATGCAATGGGCAGCTGTGGCAACAGTTTGAGTCACTTGATTTTCCTTTATCTTCACTTTAATAGAAGTTCATGATTGTTTGCTGCCAAACAGGATCAAATTATAGCATAAGGAATCCTTGTTACTATCTCCCAATTAATCTCTGAATAAACTCTGAAGCAGTGAATAAAATAAATTCCAATATCTAGGTTTTTTTACCACAGATAAACACAGATGTAAGCCTAGTCTTCTTGTTGGGTAGATGATGTAAAATAAATGTCTATTTTTGCCAAACTATATTACTCATGCCAAGTCATTGGTAAACAATGAGATGATAAAGCATAAGCGTCAATAGCTGTTTCTTTGGTTTCTTCATCTAAAACTTTAACTACTTTGTGGTAAATATCTTTAGCTTGTTGGGGAGAATTACCAATGCAAGTTAATCCTAATTTACCAAATTCTGAGAGACAACCCATTAAATGAAATACTGTTCCTGTCTCGGTACTCGTATCAAAATGTAAGCGATGATCGGCGATAATATCCATCAAATCATTTGGTAACAAACCGCGATAACGTTCTTTTTGTAAGTTATCAGTAGCCATATAATATTTGGCGCTACCTTGCTGACTATAAAATACGCCAGTTGCCATATCATAACGCCCAGTTGTTAAGAATTTCAGAGTCATAAACGGGTGAGTAGTACCACCTTTTCTCAGGTTAATTTCAATTGCTTGTAAATCCCATTGCGCTTTACCTGATACATCAGGTTGACGTACAGCAATAAAGTCAACGCCAAACCTTTCTAATGCACCTTTTTCGGCGAGATTTTTTCCTACTCTTAATCCTAATTCTTGCAACTTTAAGCGATAAGATTCTTGGGCGGGGAAATAGCAACCTAAGTAAATTTGACCGTCAGAACCGCCTAAAATTTGGTCATGAGTTGAGAGAATTTCTACTTCACCTTCGGGGGTTATTCTACCTTGAACGCTAGGACTGTGCTTTTTTTCTCCTTCTATAAAAGCTTCGACAATTGCGCCTAGTTCAGGAATGCGACTAGAGAAGTTTTCCCATGTTTCATTTTTAGCTTGGAAACTCATGGAAGTAAAGCGATCGCTAATCGCCCCCACTCTTTCTCGATGGGAAACAGTACCAGGTGCCATATTAGCTATTTCTCTCAAGTCCAAAACGGCATTTCCTTCGCCTGAAAAACCTTCATTTAGCTTAACTACCATCCTTAGTAAATGTGGTTGACGTTCCCAAAGTTCCGCAGCTGCTTCTGCTAAATCATCAGCATTATTTACCAGTTCGCTTCCATCAGGATAAGGTACGCCACTCTCAGCAAAAATTTGCCGACTTCCGCTTTTACTTCCCCAGTAAAGTAAGTCTGGATCTGCGGCTAATAAAGGTACTTCTAACTGTAAGGATAAATCTTTTTCTAATTGAGTAGCGTTATAACAAATCATAAAAGATTTATCTGGTCTTAATGCTTGACGAATCCGCTGCATTAAACGAGGACGTTCTAATATTTTTTGGGTTAAAGGTTTGGCAGAAGAATCATAAGTGGAAAATAACATTAAGCGATCGCGTGCATGAGAAAATGGAATTCCTGGCAGCAATTGTAAGTAATAATCAATTACTATTGGTGGCAAAGGTTGTGAAGTTACGTAAATTACTCTGGTTCGCGGATTTCGCAACCGTATTAACGAAAAAAGTAATCGTTCTTCGTAATTCAAAAATCCTTCCACTTTCTGTAGTTCCCGCTGATCTAAACTTACAGAAGGAATCACTAAAATATCATAATCTCCCAGATTAACACCTTCGATACTCTGCCAGCGATCGCGCAATTGACCTTGCAGAAAGCGAAACTTTTCCCCTTGAGAATCTACAGAAAAATCTACAACTTGCATTGCTCCAGCCCCAACCTATTTTCACTAACAGTAATTTACTTAATTTTCCGTCCGTTGCAAACTATTTTCCCGAAACAGTAAAAAAAATTATTATCTCTAGCCATATCAGCGAGTAACCGCAGTAACAATAGTTAATTTTATGACCTTATCTAACTTTTCTGCATCTCTCTAGCAGCAAGTAAATTAATAACTTAGCAGAGTAATTAAGTACTTTTACTCAACTTACCCTGCTTCAGTAGCAACCCAAAAAGCCTAGTTGCTGAAAATTCTCGGACATCAAATTATTTATTCTGTGGCATAAGTTCAGATTCATCCTGTGATACTTCTTTAGAAATAGTAGATTTTGCTGAGTTAGTAATCACACTAATGTTGCCATCCGACTCCATAAATGCTAATTTTACTTCACTCATTTTTTGCACTCCCTGTTTCCGCAGCATACTCATTAATTCATCTTGACTAATTAATTGTTGTTCCAAATTTTGTCGCATCATTCTGCCATTAACTACCAATGGTGTTGGCGGCGGATTTAAAAAGCGCTGAAACCTCCGAAATTTGAAACCCAACCAATTTAAGGTGTAACTCCAGAAAATAATTGTACTTACTAAAATTACACCATCAGAAATCGCCGTATAGTTGCTTGCCATTGCATTTTGGGCAGCTTCAGCAAACAACACTACTACTAGCAAATCGGAAATTCCCACCGTACCAATTTGACGGTTAGGAAGAAAGCGCAGAATCGCAAATAACATCAAATAAACTAGCGTTCCGCGCACAAAAAGTTCGGCAATTGAGGTACTGGGAACCAATACCTTATACCAATCAATCTTAAACAGTAAATCCATCTTGACATCTCCCCTTTTTGAAACAAAGGGGATTCTAAAAGGATGTTGCGTAGCGATCTAAAGATACGCTACGCAACGTCTTTTTACGATATGATTTATCCAACCTATTGAACAAATCAATTCGTTGTGGCATTGTCAAAGATGCCCTACCCACCTCGGCTAGGCAAACGCCTAGCTGTGTGGCTACCTTCTTGATAATGTTCGCGGCTGCGTTCGCATCAGCGTTGACTAAACAACCCAACTTCGTGCGATACAAACCACGCCTAATTCTTGTACCAGATGCCTTCCACGTTTCGGGTTTTTCACCGTGTTTTGGTAGAGAGTCACCATCAAGAAATGAAGCGACAGAAGTATTGGCTTCCTCGGTAATCGTAAGTTGAATTCCGTACTCAGAACAAAGTTGTTTGAGTCTTTCGATTAACCGTCCCGTAGGGATAACAACAAAATTTTGATTGTTGCGTTTTCCCATATCAGGGCGGTTTTTCTGTGATTCATTCCAGCCGATCACCAAATTCCCAATCCGGTCATTTAAGCATTGATTGATAATAAATCTAGCAGCCTTATTAATCGCATCGCGCATTTGATTGTTACGTTTACGCTGAATTCTGTCCAGGTTTTCATCCCAATAAAATTCGGATTTCCCTTGTTTGTATTTAGCTACCAAACGACAGTAACCTTGATTCATTGATTTCAGTTTTTTACCATCAATAATCAGGCTTTTTCCGTGAGTAGAAACACCAGTTAACCAATTAGTTCCACCATGATCGAATCCCCACGCTTGAGTGTAATCCAGGTTAGGGTTGATATTAATTGGCTTTTTTCCGTCGTCAATTATCCAGTCGATCCAGAATTCTCCTAAATTAGGGCGAATTCTCACTTCTCTCACCCAATCAGCATCGATAAATTCTGGCAAAAGAAGTGAAATTTCTGTAATCAATTCAGGTTTTGTTTCCCTACTCACAGACGGATAAAAGCACCCATTTTTGTAAATGAGTGCTTGTTTTGGGAAGGTAATTGCTGCTAGTCCGCCCTTCTTTCGATATTTAGGTAATGATGGCCTGTCAACTTCTCCTTGGTAGTAGAGATTTACCAATTTGTTGTAACTATTAATTGATTCACCAACCGTTTGCAAAGTTTGTTGTGCGGCTTGTGCTGCCAATGCTTTGTAGTGGGGATTGTCTTTGTGCACTTTGTCTAACTGTGGATAAGTTGTGTGACACCTATATGTCTTCCATCCCGACCGCAGTTCATCGCCAACCCAATAAGTTGTGAAGGAATTATCCATATTTGACAGCCTATCGTAGTAGACTTGACGAGTATGGTAAATGGCGCAATTTATTAAGCTATTTGAATTTTTACCTTGGTCAACCCAAAAAACTTTTTCTTCTTCGGTAAACTTAGCTTTAATTGGAACAGTCTTAAACAGAGTTATCACCTCCTTTTATGTTTTTAGTATATCTTAAATTGAGCGAAGAAACACGGGGATTAATCCCCGTGCGTTGCGTTTCATCCCCTACTTAAAAGCTAGGGGTTCTCACGCTCCCATCATTCCTTGATAGAAAGCGGTTTTATTTGGGTACACCAGCAGTCAAAATTTCATTTCCTGACTCGGTGACTAACACATCATCTTCTATACGAACTCCAATACCGCGCCATCTGTCATCTATCTCAGGTTGTCCTTCTGCTGGTTGGTAATCAGGTGAAATATAAATTCCTGGTTCTACAGTTAAAATTTGTCCCGGTTGTAAAGTTTGCCAAGCATCTTCACCATATTTATAAATACCTGCATCATGCACATCTAAACCTAACCAATGTCCGGTTTTGTGCATATAAAATGCCTTGTATTTCTCCTCTTTAATTATTTCTTCGATGTCACCTTGTAACAGTCCCAACTCAACTAACCCTTCCGTCAAAATTCGCACTGCGGTATCATGTCCTAAGTTCCAAGGATTTCCCGGTTTTACTTGGTCGATCGCAGCTAATTGTGCAGTCAAAACTAAATCGTAAATAATCTTTTGTTCCGGTGTAAATTTGCCATTTACGGGAAATGTCCGGGTAATATCGCCGTTATAATATTGATAGCAACAACCTGCATCAATTAACAGCAAATCATTTTCTTGTAATTGCCGATCGTTCTCAATATAATGTAAAATGCAAGCATTCGCGCCCGAAGCTACAATCGAAGGATAAGCTGGCCCCATGCCACCCCGCAAGCGAAAAATATGTTCCATTTCTGCTTGAATTTCGTATTCGTAACGTCCTGGTTTAGCGAATTCTCTGGCGTGATTATGTGCTTCTACAGAAATTGCGATCGCCTTTCTCATCAATTCTAATTCCGCCTCACTTTTAATCAAGCGCATCGGATGAAGTATAAAATTAGAATCTTCAATAGCGATCGGACCTGTACCCCGTTTAGAATAAGTAGCAATTAACCTTTGCCAATGGGAAAGGATAGTTTCATTAAATTTGCGATCGCGTCCCAAATGATAATAAATTCTATCAGCTTTCTCCAAATACTGTGGCAACTTTTCATCTAATTCAGTAATCAGATAAGCCTCATCAGCACCATACTTTTCCTTCGCCGCATCCACCCCTACTCGATATCCCGTCCAAACTTCCTTTTCTTTATCTTTTGGTTGCACAAACAAAATAAACCGATGTTCCGCATGATGAGGTGCTAAAACTGCTACCGCATCCGCCTCATTAAACCCCGTCAAATAATAAAAATCGCTATCTTGTCGGTAAGCATACTCCACATCATTGTGCATCACCGCCACAGGCGCACTGCGAAAAATAGCAACACCATTGCCAATTTTCGCCATTAACTCTTCCCGACGCTTTTTGTACTCTGTTTGCATAAGTGCTGACTATCTAAAAACTATTATGATATTCTAACTTTAGTTAATTAGCGCGAAATAACTTTGTAACCTTGTAAGTTTGTAGTAGCGACTTCAGTCGTTCCCTTACTACAAACTTTAAGAATTGATAAAACCTTTAACTACTCCGTCTTGGCTCAACAGGAACAGAATTAAACTGATAACTCAAAATCTTAACAGTAGAACCACTAGCAGGCAAATCAGCAGCATTAATAGTTACAGAATCACTATTAATATTGCGAATAGGCATACCACTACCATCCGTCAACTTCAAAAACTCCTCCACACCCACAATATCGCAACTATTAGCATCAGCAGCCTGAGTCCGGTAATGAGTAGGAATTACCAACTTTGGATTCAGAGATTTAATTGCTTCCATTGCTTGATTTGGATTATAAGCTTTCGCACCACCACCCACAGGAACCAGCAACAAATCTGGTTTTCCCATGAGAATTCTTTGCTCAATTTCAATTGGTGCAGCCGCCCCTCCTAAATGCAAAATATTAATCCCACCTTGAGTCCAACGCCAAGCAACATTCGTCCCAAACCTGCGTCCACCCAGCGTATCATGATAAGTACGAATACCTTGATACTGAATACCGTTAAACTGATAAACACCCGGTTCATAAAGTATTTTAGGATTACCAGGCAATCCTTCCACCGCACCTTCATCAAACAATTGACTACTAATTAACACCAAATCTGCCTGTACATTTGGCAAACGATAACCAGCAGTACAACCAATTCTGCGAAAAGGATTCACTAAAACACGCTGATTACCACTAGTAAACAAAAAGCAAGTGTGCCCCAGCCATCTAATTGACAGCGAATTACCCGTTTGGGCTTGCGTTGCTTGCCATCCTGAAGCAATAGCAGTACCAAAAGCTGTAAGCAAACTCGCCCCCGTATAACGTAGCAACTTTCGCCGTTTCATGATTCCCTATTTTTTACACAACCATAGAGATTCTACCCTTTAAAAGGGGACTGGGGACTGGGGACTGGGGCGGGGTTAGGGGTTAGGGGTTAGGGAGGTAGGGAGGTAGGGAGGTAGGGAGGTAGGGAGGTAGTTAAATAAATTATCCCCCCATCCCCCCATCTCCCCATCTCCCCATCTCCCCTGCACCTACAGGGACTTGAGAAAGTTCCGCAGCAGTTGTTTTCCCGAATTGGTGAGAATACTTTCTGGGTGAAACTGAACTCCTTGGATATGGGGATAATCTCGGTGACGCACACCCATAATTGTGCCATCTTCCACCCAAGCAGTAATTTCCAAAACTTCTGGGCAAGTTTCTTTCTCAATAACTAAACTGTGATAACGAGTAGCAGTCATTGGAGTTTCCACATCTTGAAAAACTCCCACGCCTTTGTGATAAACCGGAGAAGTCTTACCGTGCATTAATTCAGGGGCAGAAACGATTTTACCGCCAAACACTAGACCCATTGCCTGATGTCCCAAACAAACGCCGAGAATTGGTAAAGTTGCACCCAAATCTCGAATCAAATCTGGAGAAATCCCTGCATCTTCAGGTCTTCCGGGCCCCGGAGAAATTACCACTCCATCTGGTTTGAGTTCGCGAATTTGCTCTAAAGTAATTTGGTCATTGCGGTAAACCTGAATATCAGCAGCTAGAGGGAATTCAGAAGCTAACTCTCCCAAATACTGCACCAGATTGTAAGTAAAGCTATCGTAATTATCAATTACTAGAATCAAATTTTTATACTCCTTTAGCCAAACAATTTCCGATTTCTGATTCTCAATTTTAGATTGACCCGATCGCTAAAGCCAAGGGTCGAGAAAACAGAGACAATTTTAAATTTTACTCTCTAAAATTGCTAATCAAAAATCGAAAACAGATTTGATTGCACCATTAGCGCAAACAGAGGCGGCAACAACAACGAACCTGCCACTAAAATAGCTGCCAGAGCGGAAACTAGCACAGCACCCGCTGCACAATCTTTAGCAATCTTAGCTAGTTCATGGTAAGTTTGCTTCACAGTTAAGTCAACTACTGACTCAATTGCCGTGTTAATTAACTCCATTGCCAGGACTAATCCGATCGTAATTCCTATCAGAGACATTTCCACTGGACTCAGATGGAGAAAAATGCCTAGTGAAATTGCGAGAATTCCGATCGCAACATGAATGCGAAAATTACGTTGGGTACCAAAACCATATCTCAGTCCCGCCCAAGCATACTTAAAACTTACCAGTAAATTAGAAGCAACCTGCCAAGCCAGGTCACGCTTTGGCTGTCCTACCTGTTCCGTTTGATTATTGTTTGATGGCGAAACCTCACCTGAGACAGAAACGGAATTTGATGGCGAAATCTCATCAGACACAGAAACGGAATTTGATGGCGAAACCTCACCAGACACAGAAGCGGAAGTAGTAGCTACGATATGGCGATTTGAGGACTTAGAATTTTTTGATGGCATCAGTTGTTGATTCAGTTTCATGTCTAGCACACACAGAGAAAAGAATAAATTAAAATCAACCCGTTCTACTGCCTGCACAGACATAAGAAATACTTATTTTGTCTAAATAGCAAGGCCAATAGTTTCCAACAAGCTAGTCTGTTGATGCAGCATCCGCCTCAAACTCTCATCATCAGGATGATCCCATCCTAAAAGATGAAGTAAGCCATGAGCAGCTAACCAAGCTAACTCTATTTGCAAAGAGTGACCTTGTTGTATTGCCTGCCTTTGAGCAGTATCAACAGAAATTACAATATCACCCAGGTAGAGCGGCAAAGACTCTAGCATTTCATCTGGCTGAGGAATATCAACTTCTAAAGCCGCAAATGCTAAAACATCTGTTGGCTTATCTTGCTGACGATACTGAGCGTTAAGTGAGTGAATTTCCGCATCGTCAGTGAGGCGGAGGCTAAGTTCATAGCTTTTTGCTGAGGAATTGTTGGGTTGCAAAGTTTCTAGCCAAGCGTAGAACCAGTTCTGCCAGGTTTCCTCATCAACCCCAGTAGTTAGGGATGACTCCGAAAAATAATCCTGTACATTCAGTTCTACTTCCACGCCAAATCCTCCGATTCCGAATTCCCATCCAAATTTTTCTATTTATCAACGAGTTAGATAAGAAAGACCTATCAGAACCCCTAACAAGCTAATAGTCGTCAGAAAAAAGTGTTTCAGAGAAGTACCCCGCTTACGTACCATATTACGCATTGCCAGTTTCACATAACTAGGCCGTGGTTCACCAGTAGTTCCTACAGGTGGCGTGGTAGTTTCACAGGGAGAAACTTCCGGTGGTTGGGTGGGTGAAGTTGGGTTACTCATAACGATTTTTAATTCTACAGAATATACTAGCTACTATTTTTCCATTTCAATGTAACAAGTTTGATTAGTCCCTTCACAGCATAGTATTACCGATCCTCAGAATTTGTTTAAGACAATCAATACGGAGGCTCTTGGGACAAGGTGACAAGGTGACAAGGTGACTGGAGACTCTGAGAGTTTTCACTCTCCAGGGCGGGTGAGAGCAGATAAATCTTTACTCACAACAGAAGAGTCAAATACAAAACCCGCCCTGGAGAGAGTTTTGAGTTAAGGAGTTTTTTGCCCCTCTGCGCCTGGAGCCCCTCTGCCCCTGGAGCCCCTCTGCCTAAGCAGAATTACTTTCCACCAATTGATTTTCTTGGCGTAGGTAAGCTTGAATAAATGGATCGAGTTCGCCGTTCATGACATCCGTAATTGCAGTAGTTTCTACACTGGTACGGACATCCTTTACCATTTGATAGGGATGGAAAACGTAATTACGGATTTGGTTGCCCCAAGCAGCTTCTACTATGTCTCCGCGAATTTCGGCGATTTCTTGGGCGCGTTGTTCTTGGGCTATTACTAGTAGTTTTGCTTTGAGTCTAGCTAAGGCTTTCTCCTTGTTTTGTAGCTGAGAGCGTTCTTCAGTACAGCGGACAGCAATACCAGTGGGGATGTGCTTAATTTGTACCGCTGTTTCTACTTTGTTAACGTTTTGCCCGCCTTTTCCGCCAGAACGAGAGGTGGTAATTTCTAAGTCTTTGTCTGGGATGTCCAATTCTACGGAGTGGTCTAGAATTGGCATGACTTCTACGCCTGCAAAGCTGGTTTGTCTTTTACCGTTAGCATTAAAGGGCGAAATTCTGACTAGGCGGTGAGTGCCTTTTTCAGCTTTTAAGTAACCGTAAGCGTAACGCCCTTCAATTTCCAAGGTAGCAGATTTAATTCCTGCTTCATCCCCTTGGGAAATTTCTGCTAAATGCACTTTGTAACCTTGGCTTTCTGCCCAACGTCTGTACATTCGCAGTAACATTTCTGCCCAGTCTTGTGCGTCTGTACCTCCGGCACCTGCATTAATTGTTAAAACTGCGCCTTGATCATCATAAGGGCCGGATAATAACTGTTGTAATTCCCAGCGTTCTAGTTCTCGGTTGAGGTTACTTAGGTTAGTTTGGGCTTCGGTTAATAATGCAGTGTCGGCTTCTAACTCTAGCAATTCTACGATCGCTCTAGTATCTTCCAAGCTACTTTTCCAGTCATAGAACTGCTGTAAGTGCGATTTCAAATCATTCAGTTCTTGCAGAGTTTGTTGAGCCGAGTCTTGATCGTTCCAAAATTCTGGTTGCGAGGCTATCTGCTCTAAGTCTTGAATTTTAGCAGTCAGAGCAGGTATGTCAAAGATAGTCCTGGGTTTTACCCAGGCGATGAGATAAACTTTCGATTTCGCGTTTGATGTCTACTAATTCGAGCATAATGTTTGGCGTAGCGATCGACTATTTTTATCTTAACTATAAAAGGTCTCAGGAAAGAAGAAGTGGGTAGTTAATATAGACATCTCCAGAAATTAAAGGTGCGTTACCACCGAAAGATTGTAGAGACGTTGTATACAACGTCTCTACAATCGAGGAAAGGAGATGTCTAATATTTTCCCCATCTCCCCTGCTTAATTAGTCGCGACTGTTGATAGCGATAATTAACCGCAGGATGAAGACGAACAAGTTAATGTAGGTTAGGTACATTGACAGTGCTGCGGGTAAATACTGATCGTCGCGATAGCTGCGAGGTAAAACGTAGAAGTCTACCACAGCACAACCGACAAACAGAAATACACCGATACCGGAAATAGCGATTTCTAACCAAGTGGGTGTGAACACACCAAAAATGGCAAACAGGAATTGGGCAAGGCAAACTACAACTAAGGCAATGATGCCTAGTCTGACTGTTTTCGCCAAAGCCATGCCGTCAGGATCGGATAAATTAGAACCAATTTGACGGGCGGCAATAAAGGTAACGCCACAACCAAGGGCAGCAATGCCAATGCCTTGAATACCTACATTTTGCGTTCTGAGCGCCACAAAAACTAATCCACTTAGAGTGTAGCCAGACAGCAGGCTGTAGAGAGCCAGCAGGGGCAGCGCCACACTATTTTTGCCTCTTTCAGCAACGCCCTGAGCTACAAAAAAAAGAATTAGCTCCAGGATAACTGCGCCGATAAAAGTTGGGAAGAATAAGTTTGGGAAGGTTTTGATCACTCCCAAACCGCCATAAGTGCCTAATGCGGTTAAAACCAAACCAGCGCCAACATAAGGGAGGGCGTTAGCGATCACATTAGGGCCAACAAGTGCTTGGCTTTTAGATTGGCGAATTGCTTCGCGGAAGTTGCTAGTGTTGCTCATAGGGCAAGTTTTATGTTTCTTGATTAGTCAGCCATAAGTACCACTTAATTCCATTTTTACCCAGATTTTCCTTAAACAACTAGGAGGGGCATCGCGGGTGGTTTAGCTTTGGATAAAAATAAATTGGATTTTAGCGCGTCTTTAGCGCTAACGCATACGTATTTCTGCGGAATCTTGGGATCAACTCTGCACAGAATTCAGTGGAAGAACGATGGTTAATCTTAGCGAAACTGAAGACAATAAATTCAGATAGGGTTAATACTCAAATTCTTGCCCTACGAGATCTTGCCTAAGAACTGTACTTAAACAAAGGATTTTCCGCAGAGGATTATTATGACAGCAACTCAAATCGATCTTAGTTCTTATGGAATCGAACTTTTAATTTCCTACTACAATAATCCCTCAGTTAGCAAAAGAAATAAATTAGTACAAATTCATGCTGGATTAGTGCGTAAGGTAGCCCATAGATTTAGACATCAATGTGCTGAACCTTATGAAGATCTCGTACAGATTGGGTATCTCGGTTTAATTCGGGCGATCGAACGTTTTAATCCCAATCAAGGTTGTGCTTTTAGCTCTTTTGCTATTCCTTATATTCGCGGGGAAATGCTCCACTTTTTACGTGATAAAAGTAGTGTGGTAAAAGTGCCTCGTCGCTGGCAAGAATTGTATAGTGACGGAGAAAAATTTCAAAAGGAATATACAACTAAGTTTGGGCGATCGGCAAGTGATGCAGAAATCGCCAAAGCACTTGATGTTCCTCTACAAGAATGGCAACAAAGCAAATTAGCTGCCCAAAATCGTCAGCCTTTGAGTTTAGATGCTACCGTTGGTAATCAAGTAGATGTTCCTATTAGTTTAGGAGATACTTTAGCTGATGCTCACTACCAAAATTTACAATATTTGGAAGAAGATCGTCAGCAATTACAAGGTGCAATGAGTCAATTAGAAGAAAAAACTAGAGCCGCTATTGAGTGTGTATTTCTCCGGGAGTTACCCCGCAAAGAAGCTGCTAAAACAATTGGCGTTAGCCCAATGACAGTAAGCAGACATTTACAAAAAGGACTAGATCAATTAGTTTCTATGTTACATCCTCAAACTGCTGGTTTAGCAAGCTAAATCCGGTGGGTGTTACCCCACCTTAAGTTGAGAAAATTTTACTTATTGTTAGTTTTGGTTTTAGCTTGTTCTAAGGCAATTTCTTTAACAGCTTGGAATGAAGAGATGTTAGAAGAACCTTCGATCGCTTTCACCGCTAAATCTTGCACTTGTTTCAACGCAGAATCAAGCTGTTTCGCCAAATTATTAATCCGTGCTTCTTGATTTTGAATTGTTTCTTCTAAAGACTGAATCCGCAATTCATAAACTCGTCTTTCCCCTTCTACTTCTTTGGCACGCAAATCTGCTTTTACCTTAGTTTGATAATGCCCTAATCCTCTACCATTTTCTTGAGATTTTTTCACCGCAGCTTCTAATTCTTTAGGGAATGCTTCTACTTTAGTTTTGTATTCTGCAAATTGTTTTTCCCGTTCCGAAATCGTTTTTTCTCGTTCCGCCCATTGTTTTTCTTGAGTTTGTTGTAATTCTTCCAACTCTTTATACAAAGTTTTCTGAGCTTGTTCGTATTCATCAGTATTTAACTTGCGCTGCAATTCTAATTCATATTTGTACTCACTTGCATCTCGTAGCCGAGTTTTTGTTTGTGTCTCGTTGCGTTCTTTAATCGTCCGTTGTTGCTGTTCTTGTTCTTTTGTCCAAGCTTTATTTGCTGCCAGAATTTCTTGTTCTAAAGTTTCTCGGCGTTGGTTAAATTCCTCTGCAAATGCTTTAGCACTTTGTTGATATTGGGTAATTAATTCATCAAGAGTATCATCATCAATTGCTTCTAAATTATGTAATTCTTGCAGTTCTTGGATTTCTGTAGAGACTAACTGCTGAATTTCTTGTAATTTAGCAGCTTCTAAGGTTAGTTTTTCGGATAAATCACTAACTGCACTACCAAAGCTTAATTGCAGATTAGCGAGAATATCAATTGTTTGCTGAATTTTCTGTTTCCCGGCATTATTTAATGTGGAATTCATAGATTTTGTCTCTGTCGCTGGCTTAACTTCAATTACTTGTTTTGGCTCTTTGGCTAATTGTGCCAGTTGGGATTCGATCGCTTTTTTCTCCTCCAACAATTGATTAAAAGCTGTCAAAATCTCCGCTTTGGTATTTTTTTCGTTAGGTTTTCTGACTGCCATTATTCAACTCCAAAAATTGCAAATATGAACCCTCTTTATTATTGAACCGCAGAGGCACAGAGAACGCAGAGGAAAGAGGGAGATAATTAACCCGGAATTGGTATTACTGAGCTTTGTTGGTTTTAGCAGCAGAACTTTCAAAAGCTCTCATTGCCAAGTCTTGAGCTTGTCTCAAAGCATTTTGTAGCTGACTAGTAAGCTCAGTAATTTGTTCAGTTTGGCGCTGAATTTTCTGTTCCAAAGCTTGAATTTTTAACTCATAAGATTGTTTGCTTGCTTCCCATTCTTTCTCAAACAAATCGGATTTGACTTTCGCTTCTTGGTTAACTTCCGAAATACCTTCGCCGTAAGCTTTCTTAGTCGCTTCGTCCATTTCTGCGGGAAAAGCTTCGACTTTTTTCCGGTATTCTTCAAATAATGCTTGATTAGCGGTTAAAATTCTTTCTCTTTCTGTCCAATCTTTCTCTTTTTCTTGATTAGATTGTTGTAATTCTCGCTCTAATTTGCGGCGAAACTCTTCATATTCATCGGTTTTAATTTTGCGATTTCGCTCTAATTCATATTGATAATCTGCCTCTTGACGCTGCCTTTCTGCGGTTAATAATTCGGTTTGTTCTCTGATTGTTGCAGTAAATTCTTCTTGTTCTTTCTGCCAACTTTTGCGAGTTTCGCTGATTTCTTTATCTAAACTTTCTCGTTGATTGGTGGCATTTTCTTCGATCGATCTGAGTTGTTCTTGATGTTCTTGAGTTAAAATGTGCAGTGCATCAGCTACAACTCGCACTTGCTGAAGTTCTTGTAAATGCTGATTTTCAATTACAATTGCTTTTTTAAGTTCGTCGAGTTTGGTAGTTTCTGCGGTTAATTTGCTGGAAAGTCCGGTAATAATGCTGCCAAATTCTAATTGTAGATCTGCTAAACCTTTGACAATGCTATCAACTGTATATGTAGAAGCGACTTCGAGAGTTTTTTTGTTCTTTTCCTTCTCCGCTTCCTCTTCTTTGGTAGCTACTTTGGAATCAATTTTTTGCTTTTCTGCAAGGAGGCGTTGAAATGCTTCTAAAATTTTGGTTTTGCTGTCTTTTACGGCAACATTATTCATGCTGGTTGTCCTTTTTTTTAGGTTAACAAGCTGAGACTGGGCACTGCTTTTGATTAGAATGCCCATTTTTATTTGATTGGGAACACAAATACTGAACAGGGGATGAGCTTTTAAGAGAGAATTGTCTAGCTCGATCGAATCTGGATATATTATAGTACATTTGTCCTACTTTGTCAGCGGTATGTAAAAAAAATGTCACATACCGCCCAGGTACGTTGTTGCGCTTTAGCGCTAAAGCGCAACAACGTACTAAAAAATATATTGAGTAGGTCGAAAAACTTCTGTTGATAATGTTGTTTGACTATTATCTAAATAAGCTTTTACAGAAAGAGCTAGAGCCTTTGCTAAAATTGGAGGAACAGCATTACCAATTTGGTTAAATTGACTATTTTCCGAACCTTGAAATTTAAATCGATCGGGAAAACTTTGCAACCGCGCACCTTCACGAACTGTCAATCTTCTTCTGCGTCCATCGGGTAATTTTACCCTCAACATATCACCTGTTGCACCGCTTAAATTGCGACAAGTAACAGTTCTAGAAGGTGCATCTAAATGTAAATCTCTTGGTCTAATACATTTAGATGCCAACTCATATTTTTTAACATATTCATCCATGCTAGGAGTGAGAAATTTTGAGTTATTGGGGACAGAAAATGCTAATTCTCCTAACGCATCTCCAGCAGTATAAGGTGAGTGAAGATGAGTTTTTTTAGGCCATTCCCAACCGCCTTGATGTATTACACAAAAAAGACGTTCTCTTTTTTGGGGTACGCCATAATGGGCGGCATTTAAAAGTTGCCATTCTACAATATAATTAAGTGACTCTAAAGCATAAACAATTTCTTCAAAGTAGGCTTTATTGCGAAAAAGCATTCCTCGAACATTTTCAAATAAAGCAAGTTTTGGGCGGTAACGTTTCACCGCAGAAATGAAAGTTGGGAAACCATCACGACTATCTTTTAATCCTAGTTGATTTCCGCCAACACTAAAAGGTTGACATGGTGGCCCACCAATAATTACTTCTGCTCCTTCAATTAAATCAGAGGATGGTGTAAGATTAATTTTATGACATGGATTTTGTAAATTTAACTGATAAGTCGCACAAGCATCTTCGAGAATTTCATAACCAACTGTTTGAAAACCTGCCGCTTCAAAACCTAGCGCCATTCCTCCACATCCAGCAAATAAGTCAATGACTAAAGGTTTATTTTGCTGATTTGAAGAAAGTCTAAGTTCTTGTTCAATAAAATCAAGATAAGGGAGTTTGTTTTTCATCTGTCGGCGTTTCAACTCCACGATACTGCATAACTTTCAAAGACATAATAGGAACTATTTTCGTAGCAAATTGAGTAATCCGAAATTTCTCTTTCAACGGTGATGGAACTTCTCGCCAAGAGATAGATACAAAACCAAACTGAGTATAAAATTGTTCTAACCAACTAGCACATTCTAAATACAGAGGTTGACTCGCTTGCTGAATTAAATGTTTTACTAAATAACTTCCTAAACCTTGATTTCGCCAAGCAGGTAACACTACCAAACTACTTAATTCTTGCGCCCCAGAAAAAGAACGCAATTGCCCACAAGCAACAATTTTCTTATCACATTCAATCACCGAAAATTGTTGCCAGCGTAACTGAGTCGGATCTAACTTAGCACTAAAAACCAACTTCCGAATTTCCCAAATATCGCTGGCGTTAGCTGGGCGGAGAATACATCCGGTTGGTAAAGCAAAGCTGATTTCATCCATCAATTTAATTGGGATAATGGTGCGTTACGTTAACACGCTTCGCACCCTACGGATTGCAAAGCTAACGAGATTTTAGATCTGCGATCGCACTTTTCGCCACTCCAGCAATTGCCTGATCCGTCGCCTTCGGTAAATGATAATACTTTCCACCAGCATTCTTTGCCAACTCCTTAGCAAAACCAGTAGAAATAAACTTATTTTCCGTATCAATTACCAACAGCTGAATTCCCAAACCGCGAATTCTTGCCGCAATTTCCAACAATTCCGCCTTAATATCCGGTTTTTCCCCTTCCTCTATTGGTTCTCCCAAAGAACGTGCCAGCGGGATATTGCCACGACCGTCAGTTATCGCTACAATAACTACCTGACCAATATCTCCCGACATCTGGGCATTTATTCCCACTCTTACCGCTTGAGTTAAACCATGAGCTAAGGGTGAACCACCGCCACAAGGCAAAAGTTCCAAGCGCCGCTTTGCTAAAGCAATGGAACGAGTTGGCGGTAACAGCACATCGGCGTGTTCTCCTCTAAAAGGAATTAACGCCACTTGGTCGCGGTTTTGGTAAGCTTCGGTCAGTAGCGACATTACCGCGCCCTTTGCTGATTGCATTCTATTTAATGCCATTGAACCAGAGGCATCTACGACAAACACTACCAAAGATCCGGCTTTGCGTACCAAACGTTTAGAACGAATATCTCCCTGTTCAACAATTACTTTTCTGTCAGGTTGGCGTTCGCGCCTAGCTTTTTGGTAAGGTGCAGCTGCGCGTAAGGTGGCATCTACTGCTATGCGGCGCACGCGACCTTTGGGTAACATGGGTTTAACGTAACGACCGCGATCGTCAGAAAAGATTTTGCTGCGAGTTCCTGACTTTCCGCGACGTTGCGCCATTTGTGCGAAATACAGCACAGTGGGATCGAGAATTATGCCTTCGGGATCGAAAAGGAATTCTTCAGGAACGTTCATTTCCTGTTCTTGAGGTTCTTCCGGTTCTTCTTTTTCCTCTTCGTCTTCTTCTTGTTCTTGTTCAGATTGATCTTCCGGGGGTGGTGGGGGTGGGGGAGGTGGTGGGGGTGGTTGTTGTTCTGGGGGAGTTTGAACGACTGTGGCGCGAGGAACAATTACCAATTCTACGGCGCGGCGCAAGTCTTCTGAGTTGACGGTGTTTCGTCCATCGAATGCTGCTGCTGCTTTGGCGACTCTGACGGCGAAGAGTTCGGCGCGATGTCCTTCTACTCCGGCGCGTATTGCTTCTTCTACTAAATAGGTGATTTGCTCTTTGCTGATGGTAACTTCTTTAAGCCATTCTCGCGCTAGGATGATTTGGGTTTTTAGGTTGTCGATGTCTTCGGTGTATTGGGAGAGGAATTGTTGGGGGGAACGAGAGAATTCTAATGCTTGTTCGACTGCTTGTACACGATCGTCCAACCCTAAAACCCCATCAGCTGATAAAGTGATGGCGATGCGATCGAGCAAATGTTCCCGCAATGGCCCTTCTTCTGGATTATAAGTGGCAATAAATAAAGGTTGGCAAGGATGCTCGAAACTAATTCCTTCCCGTTCTATGATGTTGCGTCCTTCGGATAATACTGATAAAAGTTGGTTGGAAATTTGGTCATCTAGGAGGTTAATTTCATCGACGTAGAGAACTCCTCGGTGTGCGGAAGCGAGTAACCCTGGTTGAAAGACGGTATCTCCTTGTTTAACAGATTTTTCCACCTCTACGGAACCGAGCAATCTGTCTTCGGTAGTTCCCAAGGGAATTTGCACGAAAGGCGCAGGGATGATTTGGGTTTCTTGAGACTCTGTTATTGAAGGTGCTTCGTTACAGAAAGAACCTTTAATCACTTCAATAGGTGGTAAAAGCGAGTGTAAAGCACGCGCCATGACTGATTTGGCGGTTCCTCTGCGACCTGCGATCGCTACTCCTCCCAATGTCGGATCGATCGCTGCCAACAGCAATGCTAACTTGATTGCTTCTTGTCCGACAACAGCAGCTAAGGGAAAAGCGGTAATTTGGGGGAGAGTTGACGCAGGCATTTTTTCCGAGTTTGCACATCCAGATCTTTTAGCATAGCAGGAAATAAGAACTTCTTCCCTTGTAATTAGTCAGCTTGGGGGGTTACTTTGGTTGCAGCAACTAAACTAGGACTTACACAACTGGGACAATTAGTAAGGTGCGTCAGAAGCTAAAACCCTGATGTTGTCGCTTAGATTTATGATCTGACGCACCCTACAACTACAACTTTGGTTGCAGCAACTAAACTAGGACTTACACAACTGGGACAATTAGTAAGGTGCGTCAGAAGCTAAAACCCTGATGTTGTCGCTTAGATTTATGATCTGACGCACCCTACAACTTCCGACTTCCAACCTACCAATTTTAGATTTGGCTGAAAAATCTAAAATCTAAAATCTAAAATCTAAAATCCGATGACTAACACTCAAAATTTTGCGGGATGGCGGCGAGTTTTTTACGGACTCCGTACCCGGATCATTATGTGGTACGTGCTGTTAATGACTTGCTCTACAACTTTAACTGTTTTTGCGGTGCGTCAGGTGCTTTCTGTCCGGTTAGAAGAACGCAGCAAACAAATTTTGGTGCAAGAGGTCACAGAGTTTCGGCAATTATTTGCCGGATATCGCGAATTGGATTGTTGTGAAATCAATGATTTATTTGATGATTTTTTGTCGCGAAATATTCCGGTTGACGGACAATTTATGGTGACTTTTATTAACGGTAAATTTTATAAAGCTAGTCCTACAGCTTTACCGGAAACCCTGGCGCGGGATAAAAACTTACTCAAACGTTGGTCTAGAATTACTAAACCGCAAAAGGGGGAAAAGATTACTCCTAAAGATAATATTAGATATTTTGCTATACCAGTTAATATTGATGGGGAAAACCCAGGTGTCTTTGTTGTTATGCACTCGACAGAGAGCGAGTTGAAAAAGCTGAATGAAGTTACAGTTGTGATGGTTTTAGTAACATTAATGATCTTAGTGATTGCTGCTGTAGTAATTTGGGCGGTAGGGGGAAGGGTGTTAAGACCTTTGCGTTTGTTAACTGCCACAGCGCATTCAATTAGTGGTTCTAATGTGGGCGAAAGAATAGCGGTTGAAGGTTCAGATGATATTGCTGAATTAACGATGACTTTTAATGCGATGTTGGATAGATTGGAGGCAGCTTTTACTAGTCAACGCAATTTTATTAATGATGCAGGTCATGAATTAAGAACGCCGATTACAATTATTCGCGGTCATTTAGAATTGTTAGGGGACGATCCTGAAGAACAAAAGGAAACTTTGGCGATCGTTACTGATGAATTGGACAGAATGAGTCGGTTAGTGAATGATTTATTGTTATTAGCAAAGGCGGAAAGACCAGATTTTTTGAATTTAGAAACTGTTGATGTTGAGGTGTTTACGGAGGAATTGTTTGCTAAGGCGAAAGCTTTGGGCGATCGCCATTGGCAGATCGAATCTCAAGCTTTTTGTCTAATTTTAGCCGATCGCCAAAGACTAACTCAAGCAATGATGAATTTAGCCCAGAATGCTGTACAACATACCAAGCGAGAAGATGCAATTTTTTTAGGTTCTGCGGTTAAAAATAACGAAGTTTATTTCTGGGTACGCGATACTGGGGAAGGCATTCCCCCAACAGAACAAAAGCGAATTTTTGAAAGGTTTGCTAGGGTAGCGAATAGTCGCAGACGTTCCGAAGGTTACGGTTTAGGTTTGGCAATTGTTAAGGCAATTGTCGAGGCTCATGAAGGAAGAGTAGAATTAGAAAGTGAGTTGGGTAAAGGTGCAACTTTTCTGTTGATTTTACCGATCGAAGTTGCCTCTAATATTAAATAATAATAGTAACTTTTGCGAGTCACAACTTCGATCCCCCCTAACCCCCCTTAATAAGGGGGGGACATGATTTAGCATTCTTCTTATTAAGGGGGGACATGATTCATCCTTTTTATTAAGGGGGGACATGATTCATCCTTCTGATTAAGGGGGGACATGATTCATCCTTCTGATTAAGGGGGGGACATGATTCATCCTTCTTATTAAGGGGGAAAATTCTTTCAAAGTCCCCCTTGGTAAGGGGGATTTAGGGGGATCTAAAACCTATAAAGTCATAAATAGCATTACATTAGTAGTAAGGTGAACTAAGGGAAAAGTTATGAAGATTGCTCAAGCTAAACGCTTCACTTTAGAAGAATATCACAAACTCACAGAGATTGGCTTTTTTCATGAGGACGATCGCATAGAATTAATCAGGGGAGAAATTATCGAAATGGCGGCAAAAGGTACGGCTCACGAAACTTGTATTTCTAAATTGCTTCGAGAATTAGTTAGACTCTTAGGAGATGCAGCAACTCTTCGTTGTCAATCTCCCATCTTACTACTAAATAACAGCGAACCTGAACCAGATTTGGCGATCGTAAAAAACAAGCCTGATGACTATTTATCTGCTCACCCTATACCAAATGATGTGTTACTGATTATAGAAATTTCCGATTCTACTTTGAATTACGATCGAGAAGTGAAGTTATCTCTCTATGCGGAAGCAGGAATCTCTGACTATTGGATATTTAATTTATTCGATAATCAGTTAGAAGCTCACAGTGAACCTTTTCAGAATAGTCAAGGAAATTTTGGTTATCAGAATCGACGAATTGTTTTACCAAATCAGGCGATCGCATTACCTCCTTTTCCTGATTTATCTTTAGATTTAAGTAGGGTCTTTCCGCCAAAACAGAAGTAGGAAATGCGGCAAAGAAACTAAAGAAACCCGGTTTCTTGGAGAAACCGGGTTTCTGGGAACACAGAGTTAGTAGTGACTTGATCGAATGTAGATACTAAAAATCAGTTTCAGCAATGGGTAATGGCTAATCTTGGCACAACGTTATTGCCTAAATATGTTACAGTTCAAGCAGGTGGGGAGTCTCATGCTCCAGAATTCCTTTCCAAAGTGTATGTAGGTGAGGAAAAGTATGGAGAAGGCAAGGGACGCAGCAAAAAAGATGCCGAAAAGTGTGCTGCTGAAGATGCCTTAGTGAAGTTGAAAAAACGAGGCATGATCTAAATATTTGATTCTCTTTGTTATGAATCGCGAATACTGCACTAACATCCTCACCCGCAAGGGATTAAATTTCCTTGCTGATAGCGAAAGTGCTCTGAATCGGACTAAATATTGTTTTTGGTTTCCCTGGCGAGGACTTCAGCTTAACTCAAATTTCGCCGCCTGGGAGGTAGAACCTCTTAGATCTCGTTCCCTGGTTGAACCTGGGAACGAAAAAATAGAGGCTCTGCCTCAAGCGTGCAAGATCTCAGTTAAGCTGTGGGAATTAATTACTTTGCGGGTAATGGCGTTGAGGTAAGAGATAAAATGAATAGAATTCTCATTGCTGAAGACGAACCGCGAATTGCATCTTTTTTAGAGAAAGGTTTAAAGGCTAATGGCTTTACTACTGTAATAGTAGATGATGGGCAAGCCGCAGCAAGGATGGCTGATAGTAAAGATTTTGATTTGTTAATTCTGGATTTGGGTTTACCGGGGAAAGATGGTTTAGAAGTTTTGGAAGAGTTGCGGGGAAGGGGGGAAACGCTTCCGGTAATTATTCTGACGGCGCGTGATGATGTGGCGGATAAGGTGGCGGGGTTGGAAGGTGGCGCGGATGATTATGTGACTAAACCTTTCCGGTTTGAGGAGTTGTTGGCGCGAGTGCGGGTTAGGTTGCGCGATCGCACCTCTTTTGCTAAAAAAGATGATTTAATATTACAAGTTGGGGAAATTCTATTAGATTTGCGATCGCGTAAGGTTTCTGTAGGCGATCGTTACGTTGAATTATCCGCCCGTGAATTTATCTTAGCCGAAACTTTCTTACGTCATCCCGGACAAGTTTTAAGTCGAGAACAACTCTTAAGTAGCGTTTGGGGTTACGACTATGACCCAAATTCTAATATTGTCGATGTTTATGTTGGCTATCTTCGCAAAAAATTAGGTAGCGACAAAATTGAAACCGTTCGGGGGATGGGGTATCGTTTCTGTACTTGAATTTTTAGGAGCTAGTACAATCTAAAGGTGCGTCAGCACGATAATCTTTAAATTAAGGGCTATTTTGGCTTTTCTGACGCACCCTACAAAGTTATCTCTGGCAAAAGTTGGGTTGGTTTGGTGATAACTTTCATGAGAACTTTCTCATGTACTTCTCATAGATATCTTAAAAACCAGTAGCACAATTAAAGATGATAGCCAATCAGAGAGGGCTACTCTGAGAGATAAAGCTATCAACCTAAAAAAATATCAGCTTTGCTGATGGCACGGCTATAAAAAAATATCGAACTGCAAAGGCGGAATTCGGTGTTGCTTATGAAATCTTAAGTTTGACCATGAAAAAATGCAAGCGTACATGGACAAATCACTAGTTTAACTAGCACTCCACCAAAAACGTTTTCAGCCGTTGACAATGAACAGGGTTAGAGCCCTGTTTTTTTGTTGTTTAGAGTCTGGTTTGTTGTGAGGACTTTAAGTAGGTAGATATAAATAAATTGAAAACTAAGGCGGGCAGGATGCCCGCCCCACAAGAGTTACAGTTTTCTTGTGGGGTGGGCATCTTGCCCGCCCCACAAGAGTTACAGTTTTCTTGTGGGGTGGGCATCCTGCCCGCCCCATCCTCATATAACTATTACCACTTTATTTACATCTACTTAGTCCTTTTGTACGACCCAAGTCGCTACTACGAACAATTAGAAGTTTCTCATTTCTGTTTCATCTAAGTTTTATTGCCAGATTTGAAGCTATTAATATAGCTTTGGAGAGGGCAGTATGTTGGCGATCGATAAACAGGAGTTACTAGAACAACAGTGGCACAGTTTACCGGAAGATAAAATTTGTTATTTATTAAATACAGACTTAGAAAATGGTTTAAGTAACGAAGAAGTAGTTCAGCGACAAGCGGAATATGGGCTCAACCAACTAACTGCTAAAAAAGGAAAACCTGCTTGGTTAAAGTTTATTTTGCAGTTTAATCAACCCCTGTTAATTATTTTATTAAGTGCCGGGGCAATTAAAGCAATTCTTGGTGAATGGGTAAATGCGGGGGTAATTTGGGGGGTTACGACTACTAACGCGATAATTAGCTTTGTGCAAGAGTCTAAAGCTGAGGGTGCGATCGCCGCATTAGCTTCCGCTGTAAAAACCGAAGCTTCTGTAATTCGCAATGGCAAAAAACTCCGCATTTCTTCAGAAGAATTAGTTCCAGGTGACATTGTTTTACTTACATCTGGTGATAAAGTTCCGGCTGATTTGCGCTTACTGAAAATCAGGGATTTACAAATAGATGAATCTGCCTTAACTGGGGAATCTGTAGCCGTAGAAAAAGATATTTCCGAAATACTTTTACAACCGGAAACGCCTTTAGCTGAACGGGATAACATGGCTTATGCTGGCGGTTTTGTTACCTTTGGGCAAGGTACTGGTGTAGTTATCGCTACCGGAAATAACACCGAAACTGGCAAGATTTCCCAATTATTAGATCAACGAGTTCACCTGACTACACCTTTAACTCGCAAGTTCAATCAATTTAGCCAAAATTGGTTGTTTTTCGTGCTATTTATGGCAACCTTAACTTTTGCGATCGGGTTAGGGCAAAGAACTTTTAATGATGCGGTAGAAGCAGCCGTTGCGTTAATTGTCGGCGCAATTCCTGAAGGTTTACCAGCAGTAATTACCGTGACTTTAGCTGTTGGCGTAAACAGAATGGCGAGTCGTCATGCCATTGTCAGGAAAATGCCAGCAGTGGAAACATTGGGCGGCGCAACTGTCATTTGTTCGGATAAAACGGGAACTTTAACCGAAAATCAAATGACAGTGCAAGGTATTTTAGCAGGGGGTTTACCTTACACTGTTTCGGGAAGAGGTTACAATCCAGAGGGGAAAATTATCTTGAATCAACAACCAGTTGATTTAAAGCAAAATCCCACTTTGGAAGAATGTTTGAAAGCTGGTTTGTTGTGTAATGACTCACATTTAGAACAAAAAAATGGTAATTGGGTAGTAGTTGGCGATCCAACTGAAGGGGCGTTAATTAGTGCGGCGGCGAAAGCAGGAATGATTCAGCAAGCGATCGATAAACTATATCCTCGCTTAGATTCTATTCCCTTTGAATCACAGTTTCAATATATGGCAACGCTGCACAAAAACCGCACCGGAAATGTGATTTTTATTAAAGGTTCAGTAGAGTCGATTCTCAAGCGTTGTACTTCGGCGTTAGATGCAGAAGGAAATGCCACTTATGTGAATCACGAAGTTATTGAACAGCGAGTGAATGAGTTAGCAAAAAATGGGTTGCGGGTACTAGCTTTTGCTAAGAAACTGGTGCCACCAACTCAAGAATCTGTGGATCATCCAGATATTGAAACCGGGTTAATTTTTATTGGTTTGCAAGGGATGATCGATCCGCCCCGCCCGGAAGCGATCGCAGCTGTTCACGCTTGTCAAGGTGCCGGAATTCAAGTAAAAATGATTACTGGCGATCACATTACAACCGCCCAAGCGATCGCCCGCCGTATGGGATTTCGCAAGAATAAAAAAGTGATTGCTTACACGGGTGCTCAACTTGCAGAAATGAGTAATTCGGAACTAGCAAATGCGGTAGAAGAAGGCAGTGTATTCGCCCGTGTTGCACCCGAACAAAAGCTGCGAATTGTTGAAGCTTTGCAATCCAAAGGTGAGATTGTCGCTATGACAGGAGATGGGGTAAATGATGCCCCCGCCTTGAAGCAAGCAGACATCGGGATTGCGATGGGAAGTGGTACGGAAGTGGCAAAAGAAGCATCAGATATGATATTAACTGATGATAACTTTGCTTCGATTGAATCTGCGGTTGAGGAAGGGCGATCGGTTTATAAAAACCTCCTGAAAGCAATTTGCTTTATCCTACCTGTGAATGGTGGGGAATCAATGACAATTTTAATTAGTACTTTGTTGGGCAGAGAATTGCCAATTTTATCTCTACAAATTCTCTGGCTAAATATGCTCAACTCCATCACAATGACTGTGCCTTTATCCTTTGAACCGAAGTCAGCAGGAGTGATGAAAAGCCCACCACGTCCGGTTAATGAGCCTTTCTTGACGGTGAATCGACTTAAGCGAATTTTGGCAATTTCTCTCTACAACTGGACGCTGATTTTCGGAATGTTTGAATGGGTACGTCAAGCGCCTTGGGGTAGTATAGAATTAGCTCGGACTATGGCAATTCAAGCGTTAGTAATGGGGCGAATATTTTATTTGCTCAGTATCAGCCAATTAGTTCCTTCTTTGATAGCGAAGTTCAATGGATCGAAGGAAAAAGTTAATGGCGCACCTGCTTTAGCTGCCGGGATTATCGTGGCTGTAATTCTGCAAATTATCTTTGCTAATTCTGAGTTTATTAACAGTGTATTTAAGACTGCACCAATGAATTTAGATCAATGGTTGATTTGTTTGGGTGTGAGTTTACCGATGATTGCGATCGCTGCCTTTGTCAACCGCTTCGATCCACCAAACTAATGAGTACGTTGTTGGGGGGTTTGGGGGGTAAAGCGTTGGTTATATTAGAAAAAAAGAAACAACAAAAAATAAAAATTTTAAAAAAAAAAAAAAAACAAAAGAAAAAAAAAAAAAAAAAAAAAATTTAAAAAAAAAAACAATA